>JAXHTF010000134.1 GCA_034211275.1 Acidobacteriota bacterium | reverse complement strand
TGTCATCCCAATCAAGACCTCATATTAGAAGTAAAATTCAGTCCTAATGGCAAATCCCTAGTAGCAGTGGGAGCAAATGGCACAGCTATATTACGCAACTTGGAAGGAAAACAATTAATACACCGGCCGCCCGACGCCCCTCTACCGGGCGGATCGGCTGACCCAGCACCTGGGCGGCGCGCGCATCTTCCTGAAGCGCGAGGACCTGCTCCACACCGGCGCTCACAAGATCAACAACGCCCTGGGGCAATGCCTGCTGGCGGAGGCCATGGGCAAGCGCCGCATCATCGCCGAGACCGGCGCCGGCCAGCACGGCGTGGCCACCGCCACCGCCGCCGCCCTGCTGGGCTTGGAGTGCCGCATCTACATGGGCGAGGAGGATATGCGGCGCCAGCGCCTCAACGTCTACCGCATGCAGCTTCTGGGGGCCGAGGTGGCGGGAGTGGACTCCGGCAGTCGCACCCTCAAGGACGCCATCAACGAGGCGCTGCGGGATTGGGTGACCCACGTGGAGAGCACCCACTACGTCCTCGGCTCGGTGCTCGGGCCGGATCCCTACCCGCGCATGGTGCGGGATTTCCATCGCATCATCGGGGAAGAGGCTCGGAGCCAGCTCAAGAAGCAGGCGCGGCGCAATTATCCGGATCTGGCGGTCGCCTGCGTCGGCGGCGGCAGCAACGCCATCGGCCTCTTCGCTGCCTTCCTCCAGGAGCCCCGCACCCGTCTCATCGGCGTCGAAGCCGGGGGCCGGGGGCGCAAGCTGGGGGAGCACGCGGCGCGCTTCGACGGCGGGCGCTTGGGAGTGCTCCACGGCACCCGCACGCTGGTGCTCCAGGACGACGACGGCCAGGTGGGAGTGACCCACTCCATCTCCGCCGGGTTGGACTATCCGGCGGTGGGGCCGGAGCACGTCTTCCTCCACGACCGGGACCGCATCGAATACACCTCCGCCAGCGACGACGAGGCCCTGGACGCCTTCCACCTGCTGGCGGAGACGGAGGGCATCCTGCCGGCCCTGGAAACCGCCCACGCCATCGCCGAGGTGGTACGCCGGGCGCCGCATATGGACGACGACATGATCATCCTGGTCAACCTCTCGGGGCGCGGGGACAAGGACGTGGAGACGGTGCTGGCGGCGGACGAAGAACGCCGGACCGCCGCCGAAAGCGCCAAAGCAGCCCCCCGTCCCCGCCGTCATGGAGATCCCTCATGAGCGCCATCAGCGAAGTCTTCGAACGCTGCAAGGAGGAGCAGCGCGCCGCCTTCATCCCCTACCTGACGGCGGGGGATCCGGATCTCGAGACCACCGGCCGGCTGATGCAGGCGCTGGTGGACGGCGGCGCCGACATCATCGAGCTGGGGGTGCCGTTCAGCGACCCCATCGCCGACGGTCCCACCAACCAGCGGGCGGCGGTGCGGGCGCTGGAGAGCGGTACCAAGCTGTCGGCGATCCTCTCTCTGGTGGCCCGGCAGCGGGATCGCCTGGGGGTGCCGGTGCTGCTCTTTACCTACTTCAATCCGATCCTCGCCAGCGGCGTCGAGCGCTTCGCCGAGCAGGCAGCCCAATCCGGCATCGACGGCGTGCTCTGCCTCGATCTGCCGCCGGAGGAGGCGGAGGGGGAGTATCTACCGGCCATGCGCCAGCGGGAGCTGGACACGGTCTTCCTCCTCGCTCCCACCAGCAGTCGGGAGCGGATCCAGAAGGTCGCCCAGGCCTCCACCGGCTTCGTCTACTACGTGCCCCGCACCGGCGTCACCGGCGCTCCCACGGAGTTCTCCCGCGCCCTCGGTCGGGAGGTCAAGAAGGTACGGCGCAAGGTGCGCATGCCGTTGGCGGTGGGCTTTGGCATCTCCACCCCCGAGCAGGTGCGTTCGGTGGCGAAGATGGCCGACGGCGTGGTGGTGGGCAGCGCCCTGGTCCGGCTGGTGGAGGAGCATGGCGGTGAAGCGGATCTGCCCCAGCGCCTCGAACGGCGAGTGCGAGAGCTGGCGGCGGCGGTAGGCCGATGACCGCCGATCCCCACGGCGGAGCGCCCGCCGAGCACTGGCTCCCCGCCACCACCCACGGTCGCTATCTGCTGGAGGTGCCGGAGGGCCCGGGGCCGTTCCCGCTCTTGATGGGGTTCCACGGCTACGGCGAGGCGGCGGAAGATCTACTGGCGGAGCTGCGCCGGATCCCCGGAGCCGAAGGCTGGGCACTGTGCGTGGTGGAGGCTCTGCACCGCTTCTACAATCGCCGGCAACAGACGGTGGTGGCGTCGTGGATGACCCGGCGGGGGCGGGACCAGGGCATTCGGGACAACATCGCCTACGTCGGTGCGGTGGCGGCGCGGGTGCGAGAGGCGGTGCCGGTGACCGGCGCGACGGTCTTCGCCGGTTTCTCCCAGGGCGGTGCCATGGCCTGCCGGGCGGCGGCGCTGCTGGAGTGCCCCTGCGGCGGCTTGATCCTGTTGGGCAGCGACGTTCCTCGGGAGCTTCCCGGGGAGGGCTTGCGGCGGGCGGCACCGGTGCTGCTGGGCCGGGGAGACAGGGATTCCTGGTACACGGAAGAGAAGATGGCTGCGGATCTGAGGCTTTTGGAGTCCCTGGGCGTGGAGGCTGAGGAGCAGGTCTTCGCCGGCGGTCACGAATGGACCGACGCCTTTCGCAACGCCTGCGCGGCCTACCTGTCCCAGCGCTGCTGAGGCCTCGGGCTTCCCTCCAAACAAAAACAGCCGCCGGGGAAGGGCCCCAGCGGCTGTCATCGTCAGGACATCGATGATGCCCGATTCCTCGGCTTTGGATCAGCCCTTGGTCGGGTCGTCGTCGCCGCTATCCATGGCGTCCTCGACGTCGTCGGCGGCGTCTTCCATGGCGTCGCCGGCGTCATCCATCATCTCTTCGCCTTCGTCCATGGCGTCGTCCATCATCTCTTCGCCGTCGTCCATGGCATCTTCCATGGCGTCGCCGGCGTCATCGGCGGCTTCTTCGACGGCGTCACCAGCTTCTTCCATGGCGTCGCCAGCCTCTTCCATGGCCTCGTCGGCTTGGTTCTCCGCCGGCTGCTGCTGGCAGGCGACCATGGGCGTCACAAGGGCAGCAAGCAGCAAGAGCAGGCTCAAGCGGGTCAGAAGGTTCTTCATCGTTCTCCTCTCCTGGTCTTCAGTGGATCGTCCGGCACTTCCCGAGCACTCGGGGAGCACCTTCCCGGCATAACAGATCAAATACACCATCGGAGACGGCTATAAGCTGGCCGTCTCCCCATCAAGCCCACCAGGGCCCGGACCCGGGAGATCTTTCGGGCTGGTGACGAGGACTCGCAACAGCGCTGGATTGTTTCGTCTGCTGACTTGATGGCGGGGAGTATAGCCGAGCCTGCGGTGCCGGCTCAAGCTGAAACTATTGTTGCCGGGGGCGCAGGACGGTTGTTACACGGAGGTCAGAGCGTCGATTTCAGGGCCCTGGTTGCAGGGCGCGGGCGGTCATCGCCAGCACCAGCACTCCCCGGGCGCTCCAGGCGATAGTGCGTAGCCAGTTGGTGAGCACCAGGGTGTGGTGGACGGTGGAATCAAATCCCGCCGCCAGCTGCTGGTGACGGGGCACTTGCAGGAAGGCGGTGGAGAGCCAGATGACCAGCAGCAGCCCCAGCCCCAAGAGCACCTGGGTGGAGCTGACCCCCGCCGGCCGGCGGCTGAGGAGCAGCACGGCGGTGGCCGCTTCGAGCAGCATGGGAGGCACCACCACCCAGGCGGTGCGCAGGGTGTGGAGCCGCTCGTAGACGGCGAAGCCTTGTTCTCCAACCCGGTCGAAGAGAGGGTAGTGGACCACCTGGACGAACCAGATCAGCCCGACCATGAAGAGGGTGGCGCCGACGTGGGTGACCAGGAGATAGCGGCTCACGAGGCGGGGATCTCCACGCCGTGGTCCTCGAGCAGCTGGAGGAAGGCTGCTTCGTCGAGGGTGGTGACACCCAGCTTGCGGGCCTTGTCGGCCTTCGACCCCGGATCCTCACCGACGACGACGTAATCCGTGGCCCCGCTGACGGAACCGGTGACCTTGGCTCCCAGCCCCTCCACCAGCTTCTTGGCTTGCGGCCGGCTGAGGCGCTCCATGGCGCCGGTGAAGACCATCTTCTGGCCCTCCAGCGGCCCGCCCTCTGCCGCCACCTCGGTGGGAACTTGTTGGATTTCCATGCGGCCGTCCAGCAGCTCTTCGAGGACGTCCTGGTTCTGGGGCTGATCGAAGAAGGCACGGATCTGTTCGGCCATCCGCGGGCCGATCCCCGGGACTTCCTGGAGCTGCTCCTCGCTGGCTTCCCGCACCGCCTCGAAGGTGCGGTAATGGTGCGCCAGATCCTTGGCCACCGCCACGCCGACCTCGGGGATCCCCAGGCCGTAGAGGAAGCGCGCCAGCTCTGGTTTGGATGCTTTGTGGATCGCCTCCACCAGGCTCTTGGCGCTCTTTTCGGCAAAACCCTCCAGCTCCTCCAGCTGCGATGCTTCGAGATCGAAGAGTTGGGGCAGCCGCAGGACCAGCTCTTTCTCCACCAGCAGCTTGGCGGTCTCCTCCCCCAAACCTTCGATGTCGAGGGCGTGGCGGGAGCCGAAATGGGTCAGTCGCCCCGCCATCTGGGCCGGGCATTCGAAGCTGTTGGGGCACACGGTGTAGGGACCTCGCTCCACCAGTCCGGTGCCGCAGGAGGGGCAGGTCTCCGGCATCTGGAACTCGGGGCCGCGCTCCCTGTCCGATTCGTCGATGCGCTCCACCACCTGGGGGATGACGTCGCCGGCGCGCTGGATGCGCACCCGGTCGCCCTCCCGCACGTCCTTGCGGGCCACCTCCTCGCGGTTGTGCAGGGTCGCGCGGCTGACGGTGACCCCGCCGATCTCCACCGGCCGCATCAGGGCCACCGGGGTGACCACGCCGGTGCGGCCGACGCTGGCGATGATCTTGTCGATGCGGGTGATCTCTTTGCGCGGCGGGAATTTGAACGCGAAGGCCCAGCGGGGGTGGCGGCTGGTGCTACCCAGCTCTTGGCGCGGCGCCAGGGGATCGAGCTTGATCACCACGCCGTCGATCTCGAAGCCCAGGTCGTCCCGGGCCGCCTCGATGTCTCGGTGGTAGTCGAGGATCTCGTCCACCGAAGCAGCCGCCTGGGAGCGATCGCTGACCCGTAGGCCCCATTGACTCAGGGCCTGGAGCACCTGTTGCTGCGAGTCGATGCCGGCCAGCTCCTCCGGCTCCGGTGCCAGGATGTCGTAGGCGAAGAGCTCCAAAGGGCGGGAGGCGGCGAGTTGGGGATCGAGCTGGCGCACCGAGCCGGCGGCGGCGTTGCGCGGGTTGGCGAAGGGCTCCTTGCCTTCCGCCAGGAGCTTCTCGTTGAGCTTCTCGAAGCCCGCCACGGTGATCAGGATCTCGCCGCGCACCGCCAGCCGCGGCGGCACCGGCCGCTCCTCGCCGCGCAGCTTGAGGGGCACCGAGGCGATGGTGCGGACGTTGGCGGTGATGCCCTCGCCCCGGGCGCCGTCGCCGCGGGTGGAAGCGCGGGCGAGGACGCCGTCTTCGTACACCAGCTCCACCGACAGTCCGTCGAATTTGGGGTCCACCACGTAGCTGGGGGGCTCGTCCAGAGCCTTGCGCAGCCGCTCGTCGAAGCGCCGCAGCACGGACTCCTCCTGGCTCGAGGAGAGGCTGAGCATGGGCGCCAGATGCTCGACGGTGGGAAAGGAGTCCAAGGGCTGCCCCGCCACCCGGCGGGTGGGGGAGTCCTCGGTCACCAGATCCGGGAACTCTTCCTCCAACTCTTCGAGCTGGTGGAAGAGCTTGTCGTATTCGGCGTCGGAGAGCTCCGGATCGTCCAGCACGTAGTAGCGGTAGTCGTGATGACGGATCTTTTGGCGCAGCTCTTCGACGCGGCGGGCGGCGTCGGCTCGGTCCATCGCGGCTGGTTCTCCTATTCGGGCGGATCTGGTCTGGAGGGGAGACCGAGGGTCAGGGCTTGATCTCCGGTGGGCAGTGTTGGTCCCGCCGGTGTTCCAGGTCCCGGGTGACGGCTTTGCGGAAGCCCGCTTCCCCATGCTCGTCCAGCAGCTGCTGGCGGTAGGTGGGGATGTCCACCACCTCGAGGTTCATGCGGATCGTGCGGAAGAAATTGGGCAGCCGCTGCCCCGGGTGCTGGATGTGGTGCAGGCCGCCGCTGTAGGCCAGCAACAGGCGGCCTTCCGGCAACGAATTGAGAACGTCGGCGATGCCGCCGCGGATACTCATCGGGTTGCCGTGGAGGTCGAGCCCGGTGGCTCGTTTCATCCGGCCCTCGGGGAGCATCACCACCATGGTGTTTCCCTCCAAGCGCTGCAGTACCGCTTCCCAGGTGTGGTCCCGCTTGCGGGTGATGGAGACCACGTGGTGGGCCACCATGCGAAAGAACTGCCCGACCATGGGCCGCTGGATGGTTTTCTCCGCCACCGGCACGACACCATGCCAGGCGAGGCGCCGGATGAAGCTCTGGGGCACGCAGGCGGCGTAGAGCCATTCGTAGAGGCTGGTGTGGTTGAGAATGGCCACCACCCGCAGGTCGTTCCAGGGGTTGGGAAGAGGATCGCCGACCCAGCTGAACTCGCCGCGATAGAAGGTGCGGGCGAAGAGTTTGAGGAAGGTGACGAGGGTGTAGGTGATGTACGGCTGAATCCACGGCGGCGCTGGTTGTTCCGGGACGGGTTGTTCCGGTAGGGGCTGGTTCGGCCCTGGCTGGTTCGGCCCTGGCTGCTGCTGTGCCGATGCGGGTGCCGCCCCCGTCTGGGGAGCGGTAACCTGGGCGGAGGGTTGCTCTGGGCTCACGGGCTCTGGGCTCACCGGTTCTGGGCTCACGGGCTCTTGGCTCACGGTGCGCTCGCTTCCTGGGCCTCGCCGCCGCCCAGGGCCGCGATCTCTCCCAGGCTCTGGCCCCGGGCCTTCTCGATGCGCGCGGAGCGCTTCTGGAATTGTCCCATGGCGAATTCTACGAAGGCTTCCAGCTCGAGACCGAAGGGCATGACGGAATAGCGGGCGAAGATCTCGTGGATCACCCCCACCGCCGGTGTCAGCATCTCGCCCATGCGCCGCTCGATGGCGTCCCAAACCGGCTCACCGTGCTCCGCCACCAGCCGCGAAAGTAGGTAGACGCCGTAGGCCATGTGTCGGGATTCGTCCCGCCGCAGCAGTTCCACCGCCAGCTGCATGCCGGGCAGCAGGTCGTTGCGCCGGAGCATCTCGCCGTAGGCGTGGTAGCCGGTCTCCGCCAGCACGCCCTCGACGATCATGTTGTAGGTCACCGACGCCTCCGCCTGAGCCACCGGGGAGGGGTCGGTGCGCAACCGGCCTAGTGCTTGGGGCAGCTGCTGCTCGAAGATCGTGCGGTAGCTGTCGGTGAAGAAGCGGGAGAGATCTTCCACCGGACGGCCGTCCTCGTCCGGGGCCACCTCGTCGAGGAAGCGGCGGAAGAGCTCGACGTGTTTGGCCTCCTCCCACAGGAAGGAGGTGAGGTACATCTCTTCCTCCAGGCGTCCCTCCTCGGCGATGACCTGGATCAGCGGTAACAGGTCGAGGGTGACGCTCTCCTCGCCGGCCTGGAAGAGAGTGGTGAGGTGGAGGAGGACCTCGCGCTGCTCGGCGTCCAGGGTCAGCCAATCGCGGCGGTCCTGGGAGAAGTCGATGGCGCTGGGATTCCAGATCCCATGCTCTTTGGCCTTGGCCCACAGGCGCATGGGAAAGGTGTCGCGGGCCAGGGGGCGGGCGGTGGAGGCGAAGCGGGGGGTGGTGGTCATGGCGTCGATTCTCTCAGACTCTCTCGTCTCAGGCGCTCTCTGGGCTTCCGGCTTCCCAGCCCGGGGGGAAGGTGGCGGGCAGGCGGGCGGCGGAGCGCACCAGCTCCTGGGCGGCTCGGACCCGCGGGGTCAGCTGGGCGAGGCTGCCCCGGGTGAGGCGGATCTTGGCGGTCATCAGGCCCAGCAGGGGGTCCAGAGTCCCCGCCAGCACCCGGCGCCAGACCGCCGCCGGAGCCTCCAGCACGTAGGGCGCGGCCGCCAGGTCGTCACCCTCGGCGAGACGGGCTTGCCGGCAGGTGCCATGGTGCAGGTCCAGGTAGAGGGCACGGTCGTCGGGGATGCCCAGGCTCGGATCGGCGCCCATCACCAACGCCAGGGCACCCTCCCAATCGGCGGCGGCGGCCCGGTAGTCGTCGCTGGAGTTGAGCTCGCGGCACCAGGAGTGGGCCCATGGGGCGGTGAAGATCTCCGGTGCTCGACCGGATGGTACCGTTTCGCCAGCTGTCTTGGAGGCTCCAGCTGTCTCGGCCTTGTCGAGTCCGTCGGCGGTGGTCGAATCCACGGCTCCTCCTTCCAAAAGATGCCCTCGGCTGCCAGAAGATGGCCTTGGGGGCGAGGGGTGCTCCGGCGCTGCTCCCATCGTGGGGCGGTGGCCGAAGTTTCGCACGGGATGAGTATTCCTACCATAATTCGCCGCCGGGACCGAGAGCGTCCCAGCCACGGGCCAGAGCTTGGTAGGATGCCCGGGCCTGGTAGGATCACCGGGACGGAGGAGACCGATGGCGCAAGACCAATCCAAGCCCACCCCGGCGAGTCCCGGGCGCACCGATCGGCCGAAACTCTCGGCCATCATCACCACCTTCAACGAGGAACGGCACATCGCCGCCTGCCTCGATTCGCTCCTGTGGTGCGACGAAATCCTAGTGGTGGACTCGTTTTCCACCGATCGGACGCCGGAGATCGTCGGACAGTATGAGCGGGTCCAATTCGCTCAGCGGACCTACTATGGCTCGGCCTCGCAGAAGAATTGGGCCATGGATCAGGTGGCCCACGACTGGATCCTGATCTTCGACGCCGACGAGCGCTGTACTCCGGCGCTGCAGCAGGAGATCGAGAGCCTGCTGGCGGAGGGCCCCAAGCACGAGGCCTACACCATTCGGCGGCGGGTGTATTTCATGGATCACCTGATCCGCTTTTCCGGCTGGCAACACGATCAGGTGGTGCGGCTGGTGCGCAAGGACGCCGGCCGGTACCCCAACCGCCGGGTGCACGCGGATATGAAGACCCGGGGCCCGGCGCCGCTGCTCCGCAACCCCATGTTGCATTACATGGCGGATTCCTTCGACGAGTACTTCCCGCGGATCATGAAGTACAGCGTCTGGGGCGCCTCCCAGGCGTGGCGGGAAGGCAAGACGGCAGGCTTCAAGGAGGTCTTCGGCCGTTCCCTCTGGCGTTTCGTGCGCACCTATTTCATCCAGGGCGGTTTCCTGGACGGCATGTACGGCCTGGTTTTCTGCATGCTCCAGGCCTACGGGACCTACCTCAAATGGGCCATCCTGTGGGGCTGGCGGGTGAACCACGCCCGCGGCCGAGAGCCCAACCTGCCGCCGGTGGACGAGGACGAGTCCACGTGGCGTGGCCTCGAGGACGGCGAAGAGGCCCGCGAAGCCAGCTGAGATCGAGCCCTCCAGCGAGCTAAATTCCTGAAAACAAAGGGACCAACACTTGTGGACCAACACTTGGGTCCCCCCTGCGGTTGGCCCCCGACCAACACTTGGGTCCCCCCTGTTGCTGGGAGCCCTGGGAGAGCCGGCATCTTGCCGGCTTCTTCGTTCGGCGTAGGGTGGATCAACACTTGTGGATCAACACTTGGGTCCCCCCTTGGGTGATTCAGGCTCCTAGAGCTGCCGCCAGCGCTCGGGCTTGCTCCCAGGCGGCCTTGGCGAGCCGGCGGCTGCGGCCGATGCGGACTTCTTCGGCTTCTTCGAGGGCGTCGAGGGCTGCCGGGCAGAGGTCCTCGGGAGGTGCGCAGGCGGGAGAGCGACTTTCCGGGCCGGCGCCGAGGTACCAATCCTCAAGGAAGGCTTCGAGCTTGCTGACTCGGGAGCCCACTCCTACGACGGGGACTTCGAAGGCGGTGGCGGTGAGGGCGCCGTGGAGGGAGGTGCCGGCGTAGAGGCCGGCGGCGGCGAGGATGGCCATTTGATCCCAGATGGTGCGCACCGGTGCGAGCTCTGCGGCGGAGCCAAGAGTCGCCGCCAGCTGGGCCAGCGCGTGGGGGTCCTCGTGAGCGGACGCCAGTCCCAGCGGTAGGAGCACCAGGGGCCGGCCGGTGGCGTCCACCAACTGGCGGAGCTGGTCGGCCACGGTGGAGAGGCGGCGGCGGAGGGGGAAGCGGCCGGTTTGGAAGACCAAGAAGCCTTCGCCCCGGCGCTGCAGGAGGTCGGTGGTGGGCGGGCTCAGCTGCTCCTCCAGCCAGCCTCGGGGAAAGAGCTCCGCCACCAGGGCCGCCGAGTCCGGTGCCAGCGCCGGTGCCAGCCCCCAGCTCTCGAGGGCCTCTCGGCTCCCCCGATCCCGTACCGCCAAATGCCGGGCCTGCGCCAGGCGCTCTTGGGCCGGCCGGGCCAGCGCCGGAGGCAGGCTGGTAACGCCTTGGGCGCCCACCGCGTTGTAGGCCACCATGGCGCCCCCCACGTCCTCCGGTCCCAGCAGCCAGGGCTGCGGCGTGCGTCCGTGCAGCCACTGCCGCGCCAGGAAATCCGTGGTCGCCGCACCGAGAACTCGGCGAGCAAGGCCCAGAGCGAGGCTGGGGCGAGGGCTGACGAGACCACGGAGGGTTCCGGTCCAGCGCGCCGCCAGAACCTCGCCGCCGGCCACCACCACCGCATCCCCGCTCCGGGCTTCGCTCGCCTGGAGCTGCCGCAACGATCCGCAGACCTTGCCGCCGTGAGCGCTGAGGTCGGCGGCTCGGGTGCTCCAGCAGCGGAGCTCGACGGCGACCCCCAGGCGTTCCAGGCTGCGTTCCACCAGGTGGGGGAAGAGGAGGTCGCCGTAGTTGAAGCGGTCGAAGGCTCCCACCAGATGCCAGCGTCGGCTCACGGCTCGATCTCCTGGGGCTTCAGCACCGCCCGATGGGCCAACCAGGCGAGGGCCAGGGAGCTCAGCAGTACCCGTAGCAGCCAAGCACCGGCGGTGCCGACGATGCCGAAGCGGGCGGTGAGAGCGAAGAGATAGGCGACGTAGACCGGAGTCTCCGCCAGGTGCAACTTGGCGGTGAGATCCGCTCGGCCGGCGGCTTGGAGAAGGTGGAAGGAGGGTTGGGCCAGGGCGTGGAAAAAGGCACCGGCGGCGAGTAGCTGAGCGGCGCGGAAGCTGGCGGCGGCGAAGTCTTCTCCCAGCCACAGGGTGAGCCCGGGGCGGGCGCCCAGCAGAACGGCGGCGGCTAGGGGAGCCATCAGCGCCGCCATCCCCAGCAGGCTGCGGCGGTAGAGGCGCCGAGCCTTGCGAGGCTCTTGGATCAAGGCGGTGGTGAAGGCGGGAAAGAGCACCGCCATCAGCGCGTTGGGCAGCACCGACAGCCGGCTGATGACCTCGAAAGGAGTGACGTAGTAGGTCACCGCGGTGAGGGAGAGCAGGCCGCTGATGAGGAAACGGTCGAGGTAGAGCAGAAGGGGTGCCACCAGGTTGCTCACCGTCATCCAGCCGCCCAGCTTGAGCAGGTCGAGGGCGAGGTCGCGTTGGGGACGAAGTCGGGAGAGGGGGATGGAGAGCTCTCGCAGCAGCCGGCGGACGAAGACGGCAAAGGCCGCCAGGGCGCCGAGGCGGGCGGCGGCGAGGATGGCGATGACCGGCACGAGGTTCTGGGAGAAGGGCAGGATCAGCAGGGGGCCGGCGAAGATCAGCACCGCCATGGGGAGTCGCACGACGTTGAGCCGAACGAAGTTCTGCCGCGCCTCGAGGATCGCCCGCAGCCCGGTGTTGAGGAGCACGAAGGGAAGGGTCGCCGCCAGCAACCGCAGGGCGTGGGTGACCTCCAGCAGCATCTCCGGGGGCGGCGTCAGGACCCGCCGGGTGAGCCATGGGGCGAGGAGCGCCAGGACGACCCCCGAGAGCAGCCCCAGCACCAGCAGGAAGAGCATGCCGCTGGCCATCAGTGCCGGCAGCTCGCGCTCCCGAGGAGTGTCCAGACGGCGGGCGATGCCCTGGGTCAGGGCCCGCCCCACCCCCAGGTCGAAGAGCCCGAAATAGCTGACCAGGGCCCAGGCCAGGGCCAGGACTCCGAAGCGCACCTCGCCGAGGCCCGCCAGCAGCGGGGGCACGGCGAAGAGAGCGGCCACCAAGGGCAGCCCCAGCCCGGCCAGGTTGACCATTAGATTGCGCCGCAGCCGGGGCTTGGACCCGGGGTCGTGGGACCTCCTCATGGGCGCATTCTATGGGCAGTAGGGGAGGTCAGGGGTCGACGGTCTCCAGAGCCTCGATGCGCTCCGTGAGT
Source organism: Acidobacteriota bacterium (assembly GCA_034211275.1). NCBI lineage: Bacteria > Pseudomonadati > Acidobacteriota > Acidobacteriota bacterium. Next base: position 6,739 of record JAXHTF010000134.1, on the reverse strand, counting down.
GCCCGATTCTGTGCCTCCAGCTCACTCACCGCAGCCAGCAACCGGCGGTTGAGCTCCTGGATGGCCACCAGGGCGACACCGTCGGCGTCGGTGGTGGAGATGTGGCGGTCGTCGGCGCCGAGGCCGAAAGCGGCGTGGAAGTCCTGGGCTACCGGCCCCAGATGAGGCGTGGTGTCGTGGCGGTAGGTCCATCGCTGGATCGGCAGCTGGGCCAGCCGGTCCAGCACCTCACCGCCGTCCACGGTCTCGAATCCGTGCTTGAGGTTGCGGTCGGAGGTGGGGTTGAAGGAGGTGGCGGTGACGTTGCCGTCGGTGTCCAGCTCCCACTCGTTGGGGCCGTCCTCCTGGGAGTCGAAGATCATGTCGCCGGACCGGAAGGTCTGGCGCCACTCCCAACCGCTGCCGGCGAAGTGGGTCTGGATATTGCCGGAGCTGGCGTTCTGCACTCGCAGACCGGCGAAGTTGGAGGTGGTGTTGGCCTGGACCAGGAAGCGCACGTCGGCGGAGGGGGCACCGGCACCGAAGCTGACGTCGCCATCGTCAGCGATGTGGATGCTGTCGGTGGGGGCGCCGGGGCGGATGCGGAAGGGGTAGTTGGTACCGCCGGTGGTGTCCTCGATGAGGAAGTTGCTCTCGTTGGCGACGATCTCCCAGGTATAGGGTGTGAAGCTGGAGCTGGAGTCCTGCTGCAGGCGCAGGCCCGGGGAATCTCCGACGACGATGGTGAGCTCTTCGGCAGGAGCGTTGGTGCCCATACCGAGGCGTCCCGAGCTGTCCACATAGAGAGCGTTGTTGCGCGCCGCCGCTTCCACCAGGAAGGGGGTGGTGCCGGCGTCCACGTCGTCGATGGAGAAATAGCTGGCGCCGCCGCTGGTGTCGTCGTTGGCGGTGATGCGCCAATCGTTGGTGGGAAAGGTGCCGGTGCTGGTGTCCTGGAAGTGGATGCGGTTGTTGACGTCTTTCAGACGAAAGTTGTCGACGCCGAAGGACTCATTGTTGACGCAGGCGAAGCCGACGCATTCGTTGGCGATGACGATGAGGTCGTCGATGAAGACTTGGTCGGCCTCGGTGAGGTTGCTGAGGGCGGCGTCCGTCGCGGCGGTGGGCTCCGGTCCGCGTTCCGCCTCCGGAGCGCCGGTGTCCACCAGCAGGGCGCCGTCGAGGACGGTGAAGTTGCCGCTCAGGGGATGCCAGGCAGCCCCGCCCTGGAAGCGTTGCCGGTCGGCGGTGGAAGCTTCCGCTTGCCGCGAGCGCTGCTGCCCGGTCACCGCCCGCAGCTCCCAGCGGTAGAAGCCGTCTTCCAGACCGGCGGCGTCGAAGCTCGGGGCGCGTTGGTCGTCGAAGGTGCGCCGGTAGACGAAGTCCGCCGGACCGGTGACGGTGAGGGTCCAGGCGGCGGCATCGGCCACGGGAGCGAAGCTCAGGCCGGCGGTGGTGGTCTCCACGGTGGCCAGCTCCTGAGCACCGGCGGGGAGGGCCAGCAGGATCGTCGTCGCGAGGGCGAGGGCCACGAGGAGGGCAGAGTTGGACTTCAGCAAGGGGTTCATGTCGATTCTCCTTTCGAGATCGAACAGCTCGAGGCTGCCGGAGAGCCCGCCGAGGCGGGGGCGAAACGGGGCAAACCGAGTCAAAAAAAACGGGCGCCCCCATGTCGGGAGCGCCCGTCGCAGTGAATCAGGTCATGGAGAGTGCCGGCCTCACGGCTCGGTGTTCTCCAGGGCCTCCAGCCGGTGCTGGAGATCCTCGATCACCTGCTCCTTCTCCATCAGGCGCTGGTAGAGGGCCTGGATGGCGGCCAGGGCGACGCCGTCGGCGTCGACGCTGGAAATGTGCTTATCGCTGGATCCCAGGCCGAAGGCGGCGTGGAAATCCTGAGCCACGGGGCCGATGTGACGCACCGCGCCCTGGTCCCGCTTGTAGCTCCAGGAGCTCACCGGCAGAGCGCCGATCTTCTCCAGGATGGTGGTGCTGTCCACCGGCTGGAAGTCCTGCTTGGCCGCCCGGTCGGAGGTCAGCAGCACGCCGTTGGCGGTGACGTCACCTTGGAACTCGGCGTCACCGGTGCTCTCCAGGGAGAACTGAGTGCTCACCGAGCCGACGGCGCCGAAGTTGAAGTCCAGACGGGTCTGACGGAAATTCTGCCGCCACTCCCAATCGTCGGCATTGTTGACGAATTGAGTCTGGATATTGCCGGTGCCGTCGTTCTCCACCCGCAGGCCGCCGAAGTTGGAGTTGGTGTTGGCCTGCACCTGCAGCCGCACGTCGGCGTCCGGGGTGAGCACGCCGATGCCGATGTCGTTGTCATCGGCGATCACCAGGCTGTTGCTTGCGGCGCCGGGGCGGATGCGGAAGGGCAAAGTCGAGCCGTTGGTGGCGTCGCGGATGAAGAAGCTGGTCTCGTTGCCGGCGATGTCCCAGGTCTGGGCGGCGAAGCCGGAGGAGGTGTCCTGCGCCAGGCGCAAGGTGGGGGTGTCGCCGCTCACCGAGTGGATTTCCGTCACCGGATTGCCGGTGCCTACGCCCACGCGGCCGCCGTTGTCGACGTAGAGCGAATTGGTGGGGGCGTTGGCCTCGATGGTGAAGGAAATGCGGTTGGCGCTGGCGTCCTGGATAGAGAACCGGGACAGCCCGCCGTTGGCCTGGTCGTTGGCGATGATGCGCCAGTCCGTGGTCGGGAAGCTGGCGGCGGTGCTGGTGTCCTCGAAGTGGATGCGCAGGTTGTTTTCCTTCAGGCGGATGGTGTCGGCGCCGAAGGCCAGACCGGAGGTCGGGCAGTCGAAGCCGATGCAGGCGCTGTTGTGCACATAGAGGTCACCGCTGGCGTAGAACTCGTCGGTGGCGTTGGTCACGCCCTCGGCGGCACGGTTGGTCCGGGAGGCCTCGGCGGCGGCCTGCGCCTCACCGCTGCTCTCCTCGGTGCGATAGGGGTCCACCAGGCGGCCGCTGACGATGGTGAAGGTGCCGTTCTGCATCATCGGGGACAGGGGCAGGATGCCTTTGTCCTGGAGATCGCAGACCAGGGTCATGTCGTTGTCCTTGCGCGCCTGGGCGATCTGAGCGGCCAGGTCCTTGTTGATGTCGGGCCGGGCGTGGATCTGCCAATTGTAGACACCGTCCTTGAAGGAGCGGATGTCCAGAATGCCGCCGTCCCGGGGATCGAACTCCTGCGTGTGCAGGAATTTGCGCGAGTCCGTCACCGTCAGGGTGATGCCGCCGTGAGCGATGACCGGTTCGAAGATCACCGCGCTGGGATCGTAGCTGACGTCGACGATGGTGCCCGGCGGGGGGGCGGCCATGAGCAGACCCGGGCTAAGGGCCAAGAGAAGGGCGAGGACCAGGTAAGTACGTGGATGTCGCATAGGAAAAATCCTCCGTGTTGAGGTTTGGGGAATCTCGCACCATCGAGCCCTCGGTTCGGGCACCTTCTACCGGAAGTCCGGCGGAAGATGGCTTCGAGAGGAAGGCAGAGGTTCGAGAATCCCAGGGTAACATCATCGATCTATTGTTTTCTGGCCTCTCGTGGGCAGCGCGATGTTGCCGTCACAACTCCATGACGGAGTGATCCTTGAACGGCGCAGTCCGGGATCGGGAAGCCGGGAAAACCTCTAGAGTCTCAATATCACTATAGCAAAGGGCGGTTTAGCGAGTGCGTGAGCTCAAGACGCCCAACCACCTGCGGCGGCGAGAGCCTCTTCAGGGCTCTGCGGAGCGTGCCCCGGCGAGTCACGGCTCGAGGGCCGTCGCACCGTCGGCGCGCTGCAGCTCGAGGAGCAGCCGGACCTGCTCCTTGAGAGTGTCGATCTCCGCTTCCTTCTCCATCAGGCGCTGATAGAGGGCCTGGATGGCGGCAAAGGCGACGCCGTCGGCGTCGGTGGTGGAGATGTGGCGGTCGTCGGCTCCGACCCCGAAGGCGGCGTGAAAGTCCTGGGCCACCGGCCCGATGTGCTGGGTGCCCGCGGCGTCCCCGCGGTAGCTCCATTGGGTCACCGGGATGGCGGCCAGGCGCTCCAGAATCTGCTCCGGATCCACCGCCTCGAAGCCCTGCTTGAGGTTGCGGTCGGAGGTGGGGTTGAAGGAGGTGGCGGTGACGTTGCCGCCGGTATCCACCTCCCACTCGTTGGCGCCGTCCTCCTGGGAGTCGAAGATCATGTCGCCGGAGCGGAAGGTCTGGCGCCACTCCCAGCCGCCGTTGGTGTTGGCGAATTGAGTCTGGATATTGCCGCTGCCGCTGTTCTCCACCCGCAGGCCCCCGAAGTTGGAGCTGGTATCGGCCTGGACCTGGAGCCGCACGTTGGCGTCGGGGTTGAGTATGCCGATGCCGACGTTGCTGTTGCTGCCCACCACCAGGCTGTTGGTGTCGGCGCCGGGCCGGATGCGGAAGGGCAGGGTGGAGCCGTTGGTGGCGTCGCGGACGAAGAAGCTGGTCTCGTTGCCGGCGAGATCCCAGGCCTGTTCCGCGAAGCCCGACGAGACATTCTGCTCGAGACGAAGCTCCGGGGTGTCCCCGGTCTCTACATGGAGATCCACCGAGGGTTGGCTGGTGCCGAAGCCTACCTTGCCGCCGTTGTCCACGTAGAGAGAGTACGGAAGAGCACCGCCTTTGACGGTGAAAATCTCACGGTTGAGCGTCGCGTCTTCGATGGAAAAGCGGTCGCGGCCACCGCTGGAGGAGTCGTTGACCACCAGCCGCCAATCCCGATCCGGGAAGGAGCCGATGCTGTCGTCGTCGAAATGGATCCGCAGGTTGTTCTCGATCAGCCGAATGGTGTCGTACCCGAAGCTGAGACCCGAGGTCGGACAGCTGCCGCCAATGCAGGCGCTGTTGTTGACGTAGAGATTGTTGCCCACATAGTAGGCCTCGGTCGCGTTGGTCAGGGCCGGGGCCTGGACGGAGTGCGCTCCGGTCTCGGCGGTCTGGCGGGAGTCTTCTGCCAACGCGGCACCGGACTCGGCGAGGAAGGGATCCAGGATGATGCCGTCGCGGACCTGGAAGGCTCCGCCCTGGGCCGGTGCCGGAGCCGGCAGGCGACCGAGGTCGATGAGGCGCTGCAGGGCCTCCTGGTCACCACCGGCGCGAGCCGACTCCAGCTGCGCACGGATCTGGGGGTCGAGCTGCGGATTGGCCTGCAGCCTCCAGGTGTACTCGCCGTCCACCAGCCCGGCGACGAATAGGGCCGGCGCGGCGTTGGCGTCGAAGCTCTGGCGCTGGTAGAAACCGTCCGGTCCGCCGACGGTGAGGGTCCAGCCGGCGACAGGCCAGGGTAGGGCTGCCGCGTCGGGGCTGAAGTGCAGGCCGTCGGGAGCAGCGTCAACGGAGGCCATGGCCTGAGAGCCGGTGATTTGAGCTTCGGCGGTGCCGCTGCCGGTCAGGGCGGCGGCGCCGAGGGCGACGATGAGGACGAGAGCGAGGCGCAGACGAGAACAGATCATTCCAACATTCCTTTCCGGAGATTCGAGATACCTTCTTCAGCCGGTCGGGTTCTGATCCAACAAGGTTGGTGCGCTGGAGCTGCGGCCTTCCGCGGCGGATTCGGCTCGGCAGCGCCGGTTTCCGCGGGAGTGCAGGCTCGCAAGGGCACGGCCCGACAGACTCGGCGAGACCGAGAACGGTCCGTGCTCGCCGGACCGTTCTCGTCTCGCCGGTGGGAGGGTGGGGCTCAGGGAGCCGAGGCTTCGAGGGCCTCGAGACGCTGCTGCAGATCGAGCAGCACCTGATTCTGAGCCTTGAGGGCTTCGATCTCCGCTTCCTTCTCCAGCAGGCGCTGGTAGAGGGCCTGGATAGCGGCGAAGGCGACGCCGTCGGCGTCGGTGGTGGAGATGTGGCGGTCGTCGGCTCCGACGCCGAAGGCGGCGTAGAAGTCCTGGGCCACCGGTCCGATGTGCTGGGTGCTCTCGGTGTCGTGGAGGTAGCTCCACTGGGTCACCGGGATGGCCGCCAGCCGCTCGAGGATCTGGCTCGAATCGACCGGGACGAAGCCCTGCTTCAAGTTGCGGTCGGAGGTGGGGTTGAAGGAGGTGGCGGTGACGTTGCCGGCGGTGTCCAGCTCCCACTCGTTGGCGCCGTCCTCCTGGGAGTCGAAGATCATGTCGCCGGAACGGAAGGTCTGCCGCCATTCCCAGCTATTGCCGGCGAATTGAGTCTGGATATTGCCCGTACCCGAGTTCTCCACCCGCAGTCCGCCGAAATTCGAGCTGGTGTTGGCCTGGATGTGCACTCGCACGTCGGGATCGGGGGTCGTGACGCCGATGCCGATGTCGTTGTCGGAGGCGATGACCAGGCTACTGTTGTTAGCGCCGGGAAAGATGCGGAAAGGCAGAGTCGAGCCATTGCTGGCGTCGCGGATGAAGAAGCTGGTCTCGTTGCCCACCACATCCCAGGTCTGGGGGCCAAAGCCGGAGGAAGAGTCCTGTTCCAGACGCAGGCCCGGAGAGTCACCGTCCTTCACGTGCAGATCCACCACCGGGACCGAGGTGCCGAACCCCACCCGTCCGCCGTCATCGACATAGAGGGAGTTGCTGGGGGCTCCGCCTTCGATGGTGAAGGGGATACGGCTTGCCGAAGCATCCTCGATGGAATATCGGTTGAGGCCCCCGGAGGCGCTGTCGTTGGCGATGATTCTCCAGTCGGTGCTCGGGAAGCTACCGACGCTGGTGTCCTCGAAGTGGATGCGCAGGCTGTTCTCCTTCAGCCGAATGGTGTCGGAGCCGAAGCTGAGGCCCGTAGTGGGGCAGTCGAAGC
>JAXHTF010000133.1 GCA_034211275.1 Acidobacteriota bacterium | reverse complement strand
GCTCCCCAGCGCCGGGCCGAGCGGTAGCCGGCGAGGACGCGCTCCCGCACTCCGGCGGGCAACTCGGCCTCGAGCCCCGACGACCGAGCGAGGCGCCGCCGCAAATCCGGTTCCCGCCGCAAGCGGGCCTCCAGCTGCCGCTGCTCCTCCGCCGACAACCGCCCCTGCCGATAGGCGTCCAGCAGACGGTCCGCCGCGGGATCCTCCCCCGGCTCTCGGGAGCGGCCGGTCTCCGCGTCGCTCAGCGCCAGCCGGCGCAGGAGGGGATCGAGGTCGTCGTCGAAGGAAGAATTTGATCGATCGCTCATAAAAGCCTCTCCTCCACTAGGAGTCCATGCCCGGGATTTTTCTCGGCGCCGGCTCCGAGGCCGGCTCTGGGGACGCCGGAGATTGGTCAAGGCCGGAGGGAAACTCCGGAGCGTGGAGCAGGAGCAACGCCCCCCAAGCTGCCGCGGGATACTTCTTCCGCAGCTCTGCCAAGGCCTGGCCATGAGCCTTGGGAGCCTCGATCCCCGCGGCGACGGCGGCGTAGAAGGCACGGTTGTAGACCTCCGCCGAGCGGTCGGGCAGCGGTGCCCGGGTGGCCACGGTCCAGGGCGTTCCCAGGCGGGCCATCAAGCCCCCCAGACCATAGCGGCCGCTGTCGGCGGTGGGATGCCAGGCGGCGGTGCGGCAGCCGCTGAGATTGGCGAAGCGCCCCGGGGCCGGCAGTGCCGCCAGCTCGACGAAGCGCAGGGGGCCATCCGCCAGGGCCAGGCTCGAGAGCTCGGGAAAGGCTGGCTCATAGCGGGCGTGGGTGTCCAGGTGCAGCCAGCCGGCCTCGCCGAGGTGCTGTTCCAGGGCTCGCCGGGAGGCAGCTCCCCGCTCCAGGATGGTGGCCCCGGGAAAGCGCGCACCGTAGGCTTCAGCGCTGCGGCGGGCGTGGGGCAAATCCCCCAGCGGATCCACCACGAAGAGCCCCGGTCTCGCCGCCGACGCCGCTGCCGGGCTCCCGGCGCCGGCGCCGGCGGGCTGCAGCGCCACCACCGTCCGCTCCCCCAGCCAGGCCCCCTCCGGCAGCGGGAGAGCCGCCAACGGCAGGAGCTGCAGCCGGCCGTGGAGGGCGAAGGTCGTCACGGGTTCCAGATCAGCGAGGTTCCGAGGCAGCAGCGCCGCCGCCGCGGGAGCCAGCAACCGGCGCCAGGCCTGGTCGTCGAGATCCCGCCGGCGGAGGGCGACGGTGACCTCTTCCGTCAGCCGCGTCAGCTCTTCCCGGGCCAGCGGCGTCCGCTGATCGGCGACCACCTTCCCGAGGGCGATGCGCCGGAGGAGGATCACCTCGTCGTCGACGGCAAAGGCCCGATAGTCCGCCCCCCCTCCTGCAGGCCACCGGGGCTGGTCGCAGCCGGGCCAGGTGCGCCAGAGGGTGAGCAGGCGCTCTTGGAGAGCCCGCTGGAGCGGTGCACTCTCCGCTTCCCGGGCCAGCGAGGCTGGCAGCTCGAGACGGGTGAGCTGGCCCAGGAGCTCCTCGATCTCTCCGTCGATCCTGCGCCATTCTGCCGCCCACCGGAGACTCTCCCCGGTGGCCCCGGAGGCCGCCGCGAGGACCGACTGACGGCAGCGCCGCCGCTCTCCCTCGTGGGCCGAGCGCCGATCCAGGTGATCCAGCAGCCTCCAGGCCCGCTCCGCCGCACCGAGATCCACGGCCACCTGGGCAGCCCGCAGCACGTCCTCCGCCTGCCGCCCCAGCCCCGAAACCACCGACAGCCCCAGGCTCTCCCCGGCGGTGCCTTCATGGAGGGCGAGGGTCTTGGCGTAGGCGAGATCCGCCGCAGCGAAGCGCTCCTGGCGGCGGTAGGCGTCGGCAATGCAGCTCCAAGCCCACGCCGCTGCCGGGGCCGAGCTCTCGTCGAGCATCCGGCGGCACTCCTCCAGGGCTCGGTCGGAGTCCCCCCGGGCCAACGCCGCCTGCCCCTCGAGCCAGCGAATCCAAGGCTGGCTGGCCTCCGCCGCCGGCCCCGCCTGGGAAGCCCCAAGCCGCCGGGCTTCCGTCAAGGTAGGAGCCGGATCCTCGCCCAATTCCAGCTGGAGGGCCGCCTCCACCAGCAGGGCAGCCACCCCCGTCCCCTGGGGCAGGCCGGATCGATACTCCACGAGGCCCTGACGCGCCGCCTCCAGGTCGTCCCGGGTCCGGAACGGGTCGTTGAGGACCAGCCGTGCCACCTGCAATCGCCCCGCCGCCAGCAGCGCCGGGTCGCACGGCACCACCCGACATTCGTCGAGGCGCCCTCGCAAATGCTCCACCGCCTCGTGGCCGGCGCCGGCATCGGAGAGCAGCGCCGCCCGCTGCATGGCGACGGTGAAACGGGTGGGGTCGGCGACGCGCAGATAGAGGGCATCGGCCTCTTCGAACGCCTGCCAGGCCTCCCGGCGGCGACCGTCGAGGAGAGCGATCTGCCCCCGCAGATAGGCCACCTGGGCAGCGCGACGGCTGAGGGCGGGGTGGTGCAGCCACCGCGGCAAGGTGTCGAGACGCTCGGAAGCCTCGGTCCGCTCTCCGGCGAGGGATAGGAAGTGCACCGCGATGAGCTCGATGCGCACCGCCAGCTCGGGCAGGAGCGCCTCCTCCGCGACGGCGGTGAGACGGTCGAGGTCCGCCGTCAGCTCCGCCACCGGCCGGGCTCCGGCGGTGCCCAAGAGCTCGTTCAACCGCTCCTGGATCCCCTGCCGCTGGGGCCGGTCCTCCAGCCGCAAGGCCTGGCAGGGTAAGGACCGGACTTCTCCGGAGGAGCCGTCCTCCAGCCAGCCACAGAGCTCCAGAGCGCCGGTGCCGGCGGCGCTCCGGGGCAGCTCGACCTCGAAACACACGGTGGTGGCGACCCGGGCCGACGGTGGCACCGCCGGACCGAGGGTTCTGCCGTCCAATGCGAAGCTCCCGCGCCAGGCGGTGGTGTCCACCGTCGCCGGCACCTGCAGGCACAGCCCCAGCTCCACCCCGGGATCCAGGAAGAGAGGCACGGCTTCGGTGCCGCCGTCGGCGCCGGGCTCCAGGACGACCTCCTGGTGCCCCCGCACCACGGCGGGATAGGGAACCTCGGGCTCGCTACCTCCGCAGCCGGCGATCAGTGCCGGCAGGAGCACCACCGCACCCCCCAGCAGTGCCATCGCCAGGGCGCTCCTGGCCAAGTCTCTGGGCCTTCCACCGCTCATGGCTTGCTCAACCCCAAGCGCTCAGCGCACCGCCGCAGGGCGCTGTCGAGGACCTGGCGCAGACGATAGATCTCTTCGATGGCCCGGCCCGTGGCGGTGGCGATCTCCCGCGGCTTGAGGCCGTCGACATAGCGCAGCTGGTAGTAGAGATAGCCCTCCTCGCTCTCCCCCTCCAGGCAGCGGTCGAGCTTGGCCAGGGCGTCCCGGGCGGCGGCCTCGTCCTCCGCCCCTTGGCGCGGTGAGGTCTGCCGCACCTCCGGCATGGGAACCACCCTCCTCGACCACGCCGACCGGCGGCGGTTGGAGGCGAGGCCGCAGGCGAGATCCCATAGCCGCTTTTCCAGGATTTCCGGCGACAGAGTCTCCGGCGAAGTCTCCTCCAGCAGCTGGGCCAGGGGGCGGGTGTCGGGACGCAGGAAGAAGACGAAGGCGTCGTGGAGCAGATCGGCGGGCTCGGCTTCGCGGAGATGGCGATAGCGCAGCTGAAGCCGATGGTAGAGGCCGGGGGCGAAGGTGTCGTAGAGCCAGGCGGCGGCGTCCCGGTCGCCCTCCAGAATCCGGCTGAGCCTGCGATGGAGAGAGATGCTCATGAAGCGGCTAATGAGAACGCTGCCTGGTAGCCGAGCCGAGAGGCGCTGATACGCCTCGGACTCGTGGCAGGTTGCATTCGGAAGACTTTCCTTCGTCGGAACCAGCACTTAGCCAAGCCCGAAAATTCAAGCTCCTACCGAGAATCTTCATCGTCTCACGGAAAAAACCGACCTGCCTACTCCGAGTGGGTGAGACAGCGGCGCGCCGGACTCGGCGCAGGGGCCGTGCCGCCAAAACATCATGCCGGCAAGGAATCTTGCCGCGAACCGAAGGAGACCCTCTCGATGTCGTATTTCCGAGCTGTAGTCCTCTGTTTCCTGCTGCTGTGCACAGCCCCGCTGGCCGCCGAGCCGGCGCCAGCGCTGGCCGGCGACAACTTGATCACCAACCCCTGGTTCCGCTCCGCCGGCGATCCTACGGACGCCGGCCTCGACGGCTGGAGCCAGCCCCAGAATATCTGGGGCACCAGTCAGAAGCTCTCGAACCCGACCCCCGACGGGGTCACCGGCACCGCTGCCCGCTTCGCCGCCGGCTCCGGCGACGGCCAGGATCACAGCGGTGAGGACGCCTATCTGAGCACCGTGGTGGTCTCGGATCCGGCTCTCCGCACCCTGCGCTTCCAGACCTGGGTGGTCTCCCTCTTCCTCGAGGAAGCCACCGTCACGGTCTACGGCGGTAGCGGCGCCCAAGGTCCCTGGACCCAAGTCTGGCAACCGTGGGCCACCACCACCAGCGGCAACGGGGTGTGGGAACAGCTGCCGCTGGTGGAAACCGAGATCGCCACCGGCTACCCCTACTACCGCATCGAGCTCCACGGCCGTTATCAGGCCGGGCGCAACCAAGGGGTCAAATACACCGGCGTCTACTTCGCCACCTCGGCCTCGGGCACCTCCCCCGAGCCTCCCAACCCGCCCAGCAACCTTCAGGCCACGGCTCTATCCACGAGCCAGATCCAGCTCACCTGGACCGACGCCTCGACCGACGAGACGGGCTTCGAGATCCAGCGCAGCGCCGACCAAGGCGCGAGCTACCAGAATCTGGTGGCTCTCGGTGCCGGTGCCGAGACCTACGTCGACGGCGGTCTGGCCGCTGCCACCGAGTACCGCTATCGGGTCCGCGCCGTCGGCTCCGGTGGCGCCAGCCCCTGGGCCGGTCCGGTCACCGCCAGCACCCTCTCCGGTGGTGGTGGTGGCGGCGGCGGCGAGACCAGCAGCTTCCCACCCGCCGCTGACGCCTACGTTTACAGCGCGCGGCCGACGAACAACTACGGCGCCGAAACCGTGCTGCGCGCCCGCACCGGCCAATATCGCAGCTTCCTCGCCTTCGAGATTGACCCCGGGACGGTGGAGAGCGCCGTTCTGCGGGTGACCTCCAACGCTCCCACTTCCGTGCCAACGGCGGTCTCTCTCACCGAGCCCGCCGCCGCCGCCTGGAACGAAACGTCCATCACCTGGAACAACCAGCCAGCCCTCGGCGCGACCCTCGGTACGCTTCCCAGCAGCGCCCCCAGCGACGTGTTGGAGTTGGATGTCACCACCGCCGCCGCCACCGCCGCTCTCGGCAGCGGCCGGTTCACCGTGGCGCTGACGGGCACCGGCAGCGGCCAGAGCTTCTTCCTCAGCCGGGAATCGACGGTGGGCCCGCCGGAGCTGGTGGTCACCTACGCCGGCGGCACTGAACCACCGCCGGTGGCGGATCTGCCGCACCTGGAGATCGGTCCGAGCCCGGCACTGCTGCTCGATGCCGGTGATGTGGTGCAGCTCACCGCCAGCTGGTACGACGCCGACGGCAACCCCACCCCCCTGCCCCCCGGAGCCCAGGTCGTGTGGACCTCGAGCAATCCGGAGCGGGTCTCCGTCGACGCCAACGGCCTTGCCACGGTGATCACCGACGACACCTTCACCCTCATCGCCGCTGCCGCCGACGGCGCAGATCTGCACGTCCCGGCGGTGGCCTCCATCGCCACCGGCGCGGTGATGATGCCGGGAATCGTCGATCTCGATGCGAGCCTGCTCCTCGATCTGGCGGTGGATCCCGCGGCGTCGGTGGACCTGGGCTACCTGACCCTGACGGTCCAGCGCACGGCACAAACGGAAGTCCTCGGCGCCGGCGACCTCGCCACCTTCGGCACGGCGGCGTCCATCGCCGTCCAGAGCGTCGAGGTCCAAACCGACAGCGTGATCCTGCGCGGCAACTCGCCGCCCTTCGAGGCGGTCTATGAGCACCTCAACATCGACCTCGACGCGTCGGCGTTGGAGCGCATCGCCGACGTCTACGCCGACGCCGGCTTCCCATCGTGGGACGGCTCCCCCGTCGACGTCACCCCCGCGGTGGGCGCTTCCGCAATCACTCCCAAGGCCCTCAGCGACTGCGACTTCAGCATCAACCCGAGCTTCAGCCCGTCGAGTCAGTTCAAGCTACAGCTCGACAACGGCGCCATCGTCGCCATGGCCATCGGGTTCGAAGGCCTGATGGGGATCGGAGTCCCTGAGGTCCGCTGGCAGACCCAGGTGGAATGTGCCTTCGAGGTACTCCCGCGGCTTTGGCTGTTCCCGATTCCGCTGCACGCCGTGGCGACGTTCCATTTCTATGCGTACATCAAGCCTGGAGTAGAGATCGGCCTCGACCTCGGCCAAAGCGATGGCGGCGTCGAGGTTGGGAGTCCCACTTTCGAGTACTCGACTCTGCTCTACGGCGGGCTCGAATGGGATGACGTCGACGGCCTTCGCTTACCCAGTGGATTCGAGGATCCGGAGCTCACCGGCTCCGGGACCACTCCTTATGTATCGGGTCCTCAAACCGCCGACATGACCCTCAGCGCCCGCTCCTATGTCGAGCTCGGGGTCAAGGCGAGCCTCTACCCGGGAGTCTTCCCCAGCGATCCCACGGGTGCCTTCGACACGGCGGTCATTCTCGATATCTTCTTCCTGGCGAACCAATTTGCCACCCAGGGTGAGATTTTCATCCCCGGCGAAGCCTTCTTGGGCCCTGCCGACCCCGAATACCTGGGACCAACCATGACCGATGCGGCGCTTTGGGACTTCTTCCCATTCAAGAGCATCGAAACCGGCACCTTCACCGAGCGAGTGCTCGAGATCTTTGGTTGGGATCTGGTGGACGGTGCCGCCTTCGAGGTCGACCCCATCACCATCACCGAGCTGTCCGTCACCGCTGCCGGACCGGAGCTCGAGGCCGTCCATGACCCGGTGTGGATCAACGGGGCCATCCCCCACCACTGGCCCAGCACCGACCTCGAGAGCCGGTGGACCCCCAGCTTGTTCCAGGATCTCTGGCGACCGATCCAGAACTTCGAGATCTGGGCCCGGCCACCCGGCGCGCCGGAATTCTCCCTACTGGGAGCGGGCAATAGCGTCAACTTCTCGCCGTTGGAGGGCCAAGAGGGGGTCTGGGAATTCCGCTCCTTCGACTCCATTCTGCCCTTCTTCCCCAGCGCCTCGGCGGTGGAGACGGTCACCGTGAAGGAGGCTCCGCCGGTGCTCGTCACCCCGGTGGACCCGGAGATCGTCGGCACCCTGGGGGACGTTTGGGTCCTCGATCTCTACGCTTACAACATCGGCGCCAGTGCCAAGACCTACACCTTGAGCAACGACACCGGTCCCTCCTGGCTGACGGTGGAGCCGGACGAGGAGATCACCATCGCCCCCGGAGTCATCATTCCCCACCTGCTGCGGGTGGATTGCACCGGGACTGAGCCGATTCCGCCGACGTGGATCGAGCTCACCCTGGACGTCGACGGCGAGCTGGAGACCTTCCCCTATCCGGTCTTTGCCGGCTGCGAGAACTTCTCCGTCGAGCCGGAAGTGGTGGTGCTCAAGGGCACGGTGGCGGATCCGCCGGTGGTGGTGGAAGGCGAGCTGACCATCCACAACCGCACCGACCAGGAGCTCCCCTGGACCTCCTCCCCCACCACCGACCTGCCCTTCAGCCTCGCCCCTGCCGGCGGCTTCGTGGCGGCGGAGAGCGATGAGCTGGTCACTGTCAGCGCCGCCTGCACCGTCGGCGGCGTCACCGAGTCCGAGATCGAGATCTCCGTTCCCGGCGATCAGCGAACCATCACCCTGCGCCTGGAGTGCGCCGACAGCGGCGGCAACTCCTGGGGCGACCCTCACCTCGTCACCCACGACGGCGTGCACTACGACTTCCAGGCCCACGGCGAGATGGTGCTCAGCCGAGCTCCCAACGCCGGCTTCGAAGTTCAGGTACGGCAGGCCGGTGGATCCGGCGGGCGGGTTTCCTACAACAAAGCCGCTGCCCTGTTGGTGGGCACCGACCGGGTCGGCTTCTACGTCAATCCTCCCGGTGGCGGTGGCCCCTTGATGGTCAACGGTGAGGCGGTGGCCCTCGCGGATGGAGAAACCTACGACCTCCCCGGCGGCGGCTCGGTGAGCCGCACCAGCTCCACCTACACCGTCCTATGGCCCAGCATCGGACCGGGCGCCAGCTCCTACGTGCGGGTCAAGAGGTCCGGTTCGTCCGTCACGTACTTCAACGTCCGGGTCCACCCCGCCGCCGCCCTCGCCGGCACCCTGGTGGGGCTCTTGGGCAACTACGACGGCCACGGCACCAACGACTTCGTCCTGCGAGACGGAACCCCGCTGCCCTCGCCGCCTTCCTTCGACCAGCTCTACGACTGCTCGGTCACCGACTGCTTCGCCTACGACGACCCGCGGGGGTGGATCATTCGGGACAGTGCAGAATCCCTCTTCGACTACGACATCGGGTTGGGGCCGCTGGATTACGCGCCGGAGAACGGCTCCATGTACCCCCTGGTGGAGACCAGCCTGGACGACTTCGACCCGGCGCTGGTGGCCTGGGCGCAGAGCCAATGCGTCGCCGCCGGCATCACCGACCCCATGCTGCTCCAGGCCTGCATCCTCGACATCGTCGTCTCCGGTGACGTCGAGATGGGGCTCGAAGCCGGCGAGGTGGGCACCGGCACCGAAACCGAGCCCAGCACCGAGGTCTGCGACGGCTTCGACAACGACCTCGATGGTCTCATCGACAACGGCGGCGTGTGCATCTGCCTCGACGGCACCGCCGGCGGTCGGGACTACCGCTTCTGCGGTGCTACGGTCCCGTGGGCCGTGGCCCGCACCGCCTGCCTCGCGCAAGGTCTGGATCTGGCCAAGATCCAGGACGCGGCGGAGAATCAGGCGGTGGCGCTGTGGATCCGCAACAACTCCTCCCAGGCCCGCTGGATCGGTCTCACCGACGAGGGTCAGGAAGGGAATTGGATCTGGACCGACGGCACGCCGGCGGGCTTTTTCAACTGGGGCTTCATGCAACCCAGCGGCGGAACCACCGAGAACTGCGTCGAGCACGCCGAGCATCCCATCGACGGGGACTCCTGGAACGACCTTCCCTGCGACGCCCTGAGAGGGTTCATCTGCGAGTGAGTCGCTGAGCGATCCTGTCTTCAAGTCCCCGGCGACGGTTCCACAGACCGTCGCCGGGGTTTTGCGTTCTGGGTGCTGAGGTTAGAATCCACTCTCCATTTACACCGAGCTGTTCGCCGTCTCCCCAGACTTGTCGCCCCAAGGAGAAGACCACCATGCCCCTGCGCCCCATCCTGCTCACCACCGCCTGGCTCTTGGTGCTCCCGACCCTCGCGACCACGGCTCAAGCCCCCGCTGCCGAGCCCCCAGCCGAGAACCCGACCCAAGGCGCACCCCCAGCCTCGCCATCCCCGACCATGGAAGCGAAAGCAGCCGCCGACCTGGTCTTCGTCGACGATCAGGCCGGCAAAGTGTGGAATATCTTCGGGCTGAAGATCGTCGGCAAAATCTTCAGCGACGAGACCGGCGGCCAATACTCGGTGATCGTCAGCAACGTGCCCCCCGGCGGCGGTCCTCCGCGGCACGTACACCAGCACGAGGACGAGCTCTTCTACGTCCTGCGGGGAGACTTCGAATTCTTCTCCGGCGACACCACCGTACGCGCCTCCAAGGGCGCCCTCCTCTCCCTCCCCCGAGGCCTGCCCCACGGCTTCCGCAACGTCGGCGAGGAGCCGGGAGTGCTGATCAACACCATCAGCCCCGGCGGCTTCGAGGCCTTCTTCGAAGCCATCGACCAGCTGCCCAAAGACCAACCCTTGGATCGGGCGCAGGTGGAGGCCATCGGGGCGGAGTATGGGTTGCGGTTCGTCAAGCCCCAGTAGCTCGGCTGGGAGGAGGCTACTCGGGAGTCTTCTCTTCCTCCGGCCCCGTGCTTTCCCCCAGGTCGGTTGTCTTCCCCGAGCCCGCCTCCTCATCCGTAGCCATCTCTGCCTCCGAGTTCACTTTGCCCTTTGGAGGCCGTCTCTTTCTCCGAGGCTGTTGTTTCCCCTGCAGCGATCGTCTACTCCGAAGCGGAGCCCACCGGCGACAAATCGAGGTCCACCAGGTCACCGATGGCAAATCGATATCAACCAGCTCGCTCAGAATGAGGCAGATCTCGCTGCCAGCCATCTGCATAGCCAGATTGAAGTGGATCTGGCGATCATTGAAGTCGTCGTAGAGGTAGTAGAGGCGCTGGATATTCTCGTAGTAGGCCCGGCGCATGGTGTAGGTCTCGGAGCTCTGCTGGAGGTAGCGCTTCGCCTCGTCGCGGATTTCCTCGAGGCGACGGCGGCGGGTCTGCGAAAGGCCGAGCAAGGAGCCGTGAGCTGCCTGGCTAGCCCGGAACCTCAAGTCCACCAAGGCCAGCGAAACTCCCATCTCCAGCGGAGTGAAGTGCAGCGGCGAAGCGTATTGAGCCTCGAGGAATTGCAGCTCTTCGACGTAGCGGAGCATGTCCTCCAACTGCGTACCCTCGAGATGGATCTTCTCGAGAGGTGTTGCTGCCTCGGCGGAGGTCTTCAGAGTCGTGGCGTCGATCAACGCTTTGAGAGCCTGCAGGCGACTCACCATTGGATATGGATGGCGTACCAGAGCCATCTTGAGAGTCTTGAGGAAGTACTCCAGATCGTCGCCGTCCTTCTGGCCCGTCCACTCACCGATCAATTCGCACAGCTGCTTCCGCTGCCCTCGCCAAGAGGGACCGAGCAGATTTTTCCCAGCCAGCGAACAGGCGGCTCCCAGGGAGCAGGCTAGGCTCAAGGCTCGCGGAGGAATGATCGAGCCCACCAGATAGGCTTGGTCGGTCTTTTCTCCCCGGGCTGCTTTGCGGCGTAAGAAACGGAAGGCTCGGCGATCCAAGCGCAACAACCGCGTGGCATCCTCGAAGGCCTCGAGAGCTACTTGGAACAGATGGGACCAATAAACCGTCTCCCGCTGATCGTTCTCACGGAAAAAGGCTTCGTATCGCCAGATCGCCTTCTCTCGTAAACCTTCTGGCTTGAGCATCTTCAGCCCGGGGTCGATCAAGAACTTGACCATCACGTACCACCAGATCATCCGGGTGACGATGGCGCAGATCTCCAGGAGCTCTCCAGCCGCCTCCTCGCGATAGCCGCCTTTCTCGAGATAGTGAGCGCTCTGACGGGTTAGCTCCAAAGAGACCAGCAGGCGCTGAGGGTCATGGTGCTCGTCGACTTCCTTGAAATCGAGCGGTAGGTTTTTAGGAGCAGGGTTGGCGTTCCACTCCCCCAGCCAACCGCTCAGCGTACCGGCCGCGATGAGCTGCGAGCCGACTCGGATCTGAATCCGCCGCTGCTCCGGGTCCCCGTCCTCAGTTCTACCTTCAAACCAATCGACCAGAGTAGCGAAGAGCTGCGTTGGCTCTCCGCCTGACTCATCGGCTGTGGTCTCTGGGGGCATTCGAGTCCACAGCAAGCCATAGAGGGAAACGCGGGCCAGTGCGGACTCTGCCAGATCGTTGAGGGACTCGCCTACGGCCCGAAAGACGAAATCCGGCCAACCCATGCGGTCGATGGTCTCCCAAAGCTCATACGTGGAGTCCTCTTGATGGCGGGCCTGCATGATGTTGAACTTCTTCTCCGAGCTCAGGCGACGATAGGTAATGTACCGCCGGAGCTCGTGGAGCCCAAGCGAATAGTGGTAATAAGACCGCATCAAATAGCCTTCGTTGCCGACGCGGGATTTCTCCGGCTGTCCTGTTGTCCGCCCCAAAGCCTCGATCATCCGATCCAGCACTGCAACGGTCATGGGCTGCTTGCCTCGGAAGAAGTAGGTATCGCCGAGCTTGTTGTGCAGCTCGGAGATGATCAAGGCGAAGTTCGACTCATGAATATCGTAGGCATCGCCTGCCACCAGCGCCTTGGAAGAGCGCACGAAAGGCAACACCTCCCGGAAGAGCCGCAACTGGGTCTCCAGGAGAGCCACGCCAGTGTCCACCCCACCTTCATATTTCTCCGCCACCCAACCTTCAGCGAAGACCGGCTGAAAGATGATGTTGAGGTTTTTCAACGTGTGCAGCCGGTCGCTCTGGGATGGAAAGGCCTCCCCATAGCCGGCATGGCGGCGAAATGCCCTTCGTCCCTCGTTGTCGAGCATGGCGACCAGCAGAGCGTTGCTCAAGCTGCGTGCGTCGCGATACTTGAGACCGGCCCGTTCAAAGTCCCGAGCGCGCTCGTAAGTCATGGCGATCTGTAGCATCAGGCGCAACCGAGAGATGCCCCAGATCATGTATTGACGGGCTCCTTCGAGCCCGGTTTGGCTCCGACTCAGGAGATCCATGTGATGGGTGGTCGTGGAGAGCAGGCCACCTTCCCCGACGATGTTCTCGTGCTGTTGGTCGAGGCACACCAAGGCCCGGCGATAGAAGAGCCGTGCGTCCTCGTATTCTTGGTCGAACTCGTGGAGCTCGCCCAGAGCCGCGTAGAGCTCCGCCAGCTCGCCATGAGCATCTGGGGAGAGGCGTCGGATGCGCAAGGCATAGAGCATCTTGAGCTCCTGCGACTCGTCGAGAGTGAAATTGAAGGCCGCCATCTCGTCCGGCGATTGGCGCGAGAGGTAGCTGATCTCCCGGGCGAAGTCGGAACGGAAGCGGAATCCATACATGGCGTTGCGGATCGGGTGGAGAACCCACCGAGACCACTTCTCCACCATGCTCTCCAGCAGCTGGCGCAAATCCGGTGCCCGGTGAATGTGCACCAACTCGTCCACCCGCTCGAGGTTGCCCCAGGAAAATGCCCGGTCGTGGAATTTGAACAGGAAGTCGGCGAGGTAGAAGGTGGAGGCGGCGAGCTTGTCGTCGCGGTTGACCAGGCTTTGCTCGAAATGCAGGCTGAGATGACGATAGACGCTCGCGATGAGCTGCATGCGGAAGCGGTCGATATCCCGCAAAGCCAGGACATGACGGCACTGGAAGCTCTGCCAGCGAACCGCATCGTCGGTGACAAAACGACTCGCCGGCCGCACGAAGGTCGCCAGCAGCTCCTTGAGACGCTTGGCATTGCCCAGACTGCGCCACGACAGGAAGAAGATAAGGTCCGTGAGCAGCTCGTTCGAACCCCAAATCTTGATCGTAGATCCACTGGTGGTCTCCAGCATCTTCAGATCGAGATGGCGCTTCAAATCGACTCCCGGCGACACCAGCGCATCGGAATCGCCGGTACTGGCCTTTGGGTGCTGGGTGAGCTGCTTGGGCTGGGCAAAGGTCTCGCTCCGGCGATCCAGGCTATTGATCACCAGCTCCGGCCGCCAAAGGGTCTTGGCGGTCTGCTCGTACAGAGCGTCCGCGCGATGCTTCTGGGCCTCCAAGTAGCGCTCCACTCGCATGTGGAGAAAGCTCTCTTCACCACGGCCGGAATCGGTCAGCAGCGACGGAAGATAGACCTCGGCGTTGAAGATATTGGTCAATAGGGGCTGACGCGCGGTCTGGTCGGCCAACCATTCGTCGTGAAGGTTGCGTCCACCGACGAAGATGAAGCGAGCGTCCGAGGCAGAAAGCATATTCTTCATGTCCGCCAGGAGCTTGTGGAGCTCCAGGGAGCGCCGGCGCTCAGCATCGATCTCCTCGCTCTTCTGGGGCGTGGCAGGCATGGCATGGGCGGAAGGATCCACCCGAGTCCCCAGCTTGTCGAGCTCGTCGAAGAAGAAGATCACCTCCGGCGTGGGCAAGCTCACCACCTGCCCCTGTGCTCCGGGCAGGCGCAACACCGA
Source organism: Acidobacteriota bacterium (assembly GCA_034211275.1). Taxonomy (NCBI): domain Bacteria; kingdom Pseudomonadati; phylum Acidobacteriota; species Acidobacteriota bacterium. The sequence goes on along the minus strand of JAXHTF010000133.1, from coordinate 5,236 downwards.
AGAATTGATATCGCGCAGGATCGTGAGAAAGGCGATCTCCGTAATGCGGGGATCGACCGGCTCTTGCTCCAACTGTTCGACCCGCTCGTTGGAGAGGAAGCCGCGCACCCAATGGATGGGCCCCCAACGGGATTGTTTGGAGGTCAGATTGCGGCGTGAAGAAAGTCCATCGAGCACCGAGTCGATGCGCGCCAGAGTGTGGCGATAGGGCGGCAAGGGCAAGCGGGTGGTGACCCACCGGAAGAGAAGATAGAAGAGCCCCAGCAGCACCAGATGATAGAGCCGAAGCTCGAATCCGGGGCGCAGCAGTGGCAGCAAGTCCGACGTCTGGCAATCCGCAACGGCAGTCTCGGGACCGATCGGCGGATACTCGTTCTCGCGGTAAGGCAGCAGCCCCAACAAGAGGTTGTCGGTGGAATAGGGCGCCTCCCTCATCCCGTTCAAGCCGACCACCAAATTGGTGTACGCCAGGTGGAAGAGCCCGGAATCCGGATCCAGATTGCATAGAGCGGCCGCTGCCCCTCCGGTGCCTTGATGACCCCTAAAGATCTCGCAGGCATCGGCGTACCCCGTGGCCGCGCCGGTGCAGAGTGCAGCCTGACGAGCTGGGGGCAGACTTTCGAAGTCCGGCACCTTGAACCAATGCCGGCCGGCCATGGCCACCACCAAGATCAAGACAAGAACCTTGATCACCCGGATGACGTTGCCGATGACCGAGTTCCAGGCGACGAACTTGCGGTTGTACCTCTCTCGCAGGTCGATGAGCATCGCCTGCACCACCCGCCGGTGATCGAGCCGCTCGAACCCTAGGTTGACCGAGCTGACCAGCAAGGGGCTCCAGGTTTTATGGAGGGTCCAGAAGAAGGTCGTTCGGGCGAGCATGCGATAGGTGTAGGCACTTCGATGATCCTCCACCCCAGCCAGGACGTCTTCATGGGGCGCCGGCACCTTCGGATCGAAGGAGCGATCCACCCGATGCCGGTGGAAGGGCCGAACGATCCACTCGTACTCACAGGAATGAAGCAGCACCAAGAAGCTGAAGACCACCAGCACCCAGCGAACCTCTTCTGCGGTGCTGGCGAAGAGGCCATCATGAACCGTCTCGGGGCCGAGGGTTTCCTCCGCTCCTCGAGACCGTTGCCCCTCCTGGGAAGGAAGATCCCCTGCCGAAGGATCGGCCACCGCCGCTGACGACGGTGCGGCGGACGGTAGGTCTCCTCCGACCCCTGATGGAGGGCTTGTCGACGACGATTGAGCCGACGGTGGCGACGAGATCGGAAGAGGATCGACACTCCGCCTGAAATTCTCCAAGAACTGCTGTTGGGAGGCGAGGAATGCCTGAGGGAAGGGCGAACGCAGGGAGCGATCAGCATCCGTGGCGAGATTCGATGCCTGCCGCCTGGAATCCAGGAAGGCCTGAGGGAAGGGTGAGCGAGGAGCTTCGTCGAGCTGCGCGCCGAGCTCCGGTGGTGGATACAGTGCCCACGCAACAGCGCTGACGTGATGTGCCTGAGATCCGAAGAGATGCTTGACCTCCCGCTGGATCCAATTGTCATCACAAAGCAGTGGATTCAGGAGCTGGATGGCAATCACCGTACACAGCAAGCCCTTACCGGTCACCACCACCAGCGGACGAGGTCGAAATACCAAGGGTCGGGCACTGGAACGCTGACGGAAATAGAGCAGGCAAGACCCCACCAAGATCAAAACAGCCCCGAGGGCCACCCCAACAAGGCCGAGAGCTCGGGGCTGCGCATGGTAGACCAAGAGAGCTCCGACAAGCCCCTGAGCCGCCCCTACCAACAAATATCCTTTGGCACCGTCGGGCAGCTGGCTGCCTTCTTTTGGATAGGCCGGGCTGAAGTAGAGATAGACAGCCCTCAAGACCGTCGCCAACGCCGCCAAGCACAACGCCAGCCCCAGATCGCCGACAAACTCCATCCGCGGACCCTGCCAAGACGAGGCGGCTGGAGGAAGAGAACCCAGGAGAAGGGTCGCCAGCTTGTCTGCCAAGCGGATCACCAGCCCAAAGCCGCCCCACAAATAGAAGATCGCCGGCACTAGCAGAAGAGAGACTTTGAGCAGCTGGAGGATGCCGCGGAGAGCCAAGTAAGCGAGGCTTCTCGAAGCATCGGCACCAGGTCTCTGCCTGGAGGTGCTGCGTTCGTAGCTCGTAGCGTAAACCCACAGCATCGCGATGCTGAAGACCACCAGAAGCCGGCTGATCCCCAGGGCCGGAGCACCAAAGGGCCCCAAGAAGAAGACCGCGAAGCCAAGAAGCACCGAAGCCACGAGAGCGAGTATCGCTGCGCGCCGGTCGCGGCGGCCCGGAGATTCCAATAGGGCTCGGAATGCCACTTCGAAGAGCTCGCGACCGTAGAGCCAAGGGTAGGCGCAAAGGATGATGATGGGAATTCCCAGTAGCCGCAGGAAGATCTTCCCCGGCACCGGTTTCAACGCACTATCCTCTGCTGCAGCGCCGGAGCTCTGGGCCGCTACGCCGATGACGTCGAGCAGGTCGGTGAGCAAGAGCGCGACAAAGACGACGGCCAGTGCTATGAGAGCCAGCAGGATGCGATCCCAGAACAGGGATCGACCGACGTTGGAACGCAGGAAGCGCTGGTAGACCTCGTCCTCATACTCCGCCAGACAGTGACGAACGAACGAGGTTTTCCCGGAGCCTCGGCGACCGGTGACCAGGAACGCCCCCCGGCGCCCGCTGTTGAACAGGAGATCGAGGAAGAAGGCACGCTGCCCCTCCCGCCCCACCATCACCTCGTGGGCCGGAGGCTCTTGCTCGTCCGCCGACTCGTAGCGGCCAAACGGAACAGCGAACCGGACTCGCGAGAACCATCCCTTCAGCTTGGGCGGCTCGGAGCTCGCGTCGGGAGAGGAAGCGCCCTCCGACTCTTGCCCGCTTGGGGACCATAGCTCACTGGGAGGCCGCCTGAGGGCCTCGAGGATCCGGCTCCAGCTCCAGCGTCCTGCTTTCGGCTCCGGCCCAGTGTCCCCAAAGGCTTCCCGCACAACTCCTCCAGACGCTCCCGGCTTCGCCGCCGGGCGCTTCTCTTCCTGCTCCATGGATTGCTCCTTTGCAGCTATTGTTGCTCAAGAAGCTGAGAACAGGGACAGATTTCTTCTGCCCCCTGGGGTGGAGCTGGCTGGATGGAGGCGAGGTTGCCGAAGAGGAGATCGGGCGCTCCAGTGGCTGGCAGTGGGTTCAGTCCGGCACCCGAGCCCACTGGCTCTGGGCGAATTCCACGCGGGTGTAGCCCTCCGGCAGGGCATAAAGACGATCCGCCGCCGGTCGCTCCTCCACCGCCACCAGACGCCGAGTTTCGAAGTGCTCTCGGCCTTGATCGTTGGTCACCCGGGTCTGGCGGTAGACCGGGAAGCCTGGAAGGCTCGCCAGCTCGGTGGCGAAGTCTCTGAAATGAAAGTAAACGGCTCCCTGAGAGCGGATCAAGGCCTGGTAGAGGGGGAGCGGAATCGAGAGCTCGTCGCTCAGCCAAAGCTCGTGGCGATACTCGGTATCCTCTCGTTCCAAAGCCCCGGTGATGAGCACCTTGCGCGCCTTCCAGGCAGCGAACTCTCGCATCTCGGAGGTTGGCTCGACGCTCCATTGGGGCACGAGCTCTGACTCCGCTCGCTCGAGCTTGGAACGCTCTTCCGCGGACAGATAGTCCTCCAGACGGGCGGGTAACTGCAGCTCGAGATAGGTCTGCTCCCCGTGATGCAGGAAGAGGAGGCGCTGGCGATCGAGCTGCAGGATCCAGCTCTGAAGATCGCCCTGATCGAAGCGCGCTCGCTGGTCCCCGAGATAGATCCGGCCGCGGTCGGTGCTCGAGCGGTCTACTTCCCCGTCGACCCGCAGCTCGACCCGGCGCTCGATCTCCAGTACGTGATCCGCCGCGGCGACCGGGCCGAGGATCACCAACCCAAGGAGGGCCAAAGCCGCTCCTATTCCGTGGCAAATCGAATCTCTTCTCAACTCCGAGCTCCACCGCATAGTTCGTTTCTCCCCTTGGTTTCGGTCTCTGGATCCAGGCTCATTCCTTCTCAGCGGCAAAGTCGAGCTCCAAGAAGGCATCCTGCCCGCGCTGCAGATGGATCTGGGCTCGCACTTCCCTCCGCCCCTCCGGCCCCTGAGCGAAGACGGTCCAGACGCCGGGGCCTAGAGCGGCGAGATGGAAGTTGCCGCTGGCGTCGACCCGAGTGACCTTGGCCGGTAGGGCCGCGGCGACGGCGGTGACTCGGACGCTGAGCAGCTCGTGCCCCGCCAAGCCCAGAATGCGGCCCCGGAGAGCGCTTCCATCATCCAGCTCGACCTCTTGGAAGGGCACCTCTGCGGTACCCGAGACCAGGACTTGCTGCGCCGCCCGGGCCGGCGCGTATCCCGACTTCTCAGCGCTCAGGTGATAGGCCCCGCTAGCTACTGCAGGGAAGCGAAAGGTCCCATCCCCACCGCTGCGTCTCGGGGCTGGAGCTTCGCCCATGCCGCGGAGTCCAGAGCCGTGAAGTCCAGAGCCGTGAAGTCCAGCGCCCTGGGGTCCGGCGCTTCGGGGCAGGAGCTCCACCTGGGCGCCGGCGACCGGAGCGCCCCAGGAATCCACCACCCGTCCGGCCACCTCGGTTCCGCCCTGTAGCCGAAAGTCGACGCGGGTCTTCGAAGCGACGACGCGCACCGAGCGGCGGGCGCGCACGTACCGCGGGTGCTCCGCCATCAACCACCGCTCACCCTCAGTCACTCCATCGAGGTGGTACCGACCTTCCTCGTCGGTGACGGCGGAAGGCGGCTCGAAACCGCTGCGGGACGAGGCCTCCCCGTTCTCCATCAAGGTCACTCGAACGCCGCTCAAGGGCTCGCCCGTCGCCGCGGTCACGCGCCCCGACAGGCGGCCTCCCCGGTCCAGCTCCACCAGCACCTCGGAAGGCACTGCTCCCGGCTTCAGGTCGAGCTCGATGCCGTCCTTGGGAAGAAAGCCCTCGCGCAGGACCCGCAGTTCCAGCGGGCCCGGCACCAGATCCTCGAGCTCGAAGCCGCCGTCGGCGTTGGTGACGGCCATCCTGGCGCCGCCGGCGCGATGGGCGATGATCCGGGCCCCGGAGACCGGCTCCCGGTCCGGACCGACCACTCTGCCCCGCACCCTGAGGCCGAGCTCGAGCTCGATGCGCAGCTGGCTCCCCCCGGCGATCTCTTCCCACGGAACAAGCACCGTCTTCGACCGGAAATCGG
>JAXHTF010000132.1 GCA_034211275.1 Acidobacteriota bacterium | reverse complement strand
CCCCCCCGTCGTCGTCGGCGCCTTCCAAGACGCCGTCCCAGAGCGACACCACTGGAACCCCTCTGGATTGGGCGATGGCGGAGCTCGAAGCTGGGGCGTCTATGACCGCCGTCACCGCCGAGCTGGCGGGGAAGGACGGGCCGGCTTGTGTCACCCCTCTGGAGCCTCGCCGGTCGGCCCAACCCTTCGAAGCTCTACGCCAGCGGGCGGAGAGCCTGGGCAATCCGCCGGCGCTGCTGGTGACCCTAGGGCCGGCGCGGGATCATCGGGCTAGACTCGGCTTCGCCGCCAACTTCCTCGCCGCCGGAGGCTTTCGTACCGAAGAAAGCGGGCCGGTGGAGTCCCCGGAGGAGGCCGTGCGGGCGCTCGAGACCGCAGAGGCGAAGCTGGTGGTCCTATGCGGCAGTGATCGCGGATACGAGCAATATGCCGAGGCGACCGCCGGCGCTCTGGCCGAGGCTGGGGCCGGGCCGATCCTGCTGGCGGGCAAGGGCGGTGAACGGGAGCCGGCATTGCGAGCTGCCGGCGTCGACCTCTTCATTCACCTGGGGTGCAACGTCCTGGAAATCTTGGAGCAGCTGCTGGACGCCGAGGAGGACCGAGCATGAGCACCATTCCCAATTACTCCCGGGTACCCCTCGAGGCTGCCAGCGAGACGGCATCAGCCTCCTCAAAACCTGAGAGCTCGAGCCCCTGGCAGACTCCCGAGGGCGTACCCATCCGCGGCCTCTACACCGCTGCCGACCTCCAAGGCGTGGATCATCTGCACTCCATGCCGGGGAGCGCTCCCTTCGTCCGGGGGCCGTACCCGACCATGTACGTCCAGCGACCCTGGACCATTCGCCAATACGCCGGTTTCAGCACCGCGGAGGAATCCAACGCCTTCTATCGCCGGAACCTGGCGGCAGGGCAGATGGGGCTGTCTATCGCCTTCGATCTGGCCACCCACCGAGGCTACGACTCGGATCATCCGCGGGTGGTGGGGGATGTGGGCATGGCCGGGGTGGCCATCGACTCGATCCTCGACATGCGCATCCTCTTCGACGGCATCCCGCTGGACCGCATGAGCGTCTCCATGACCATGAACGGAGCGGTGCTACCGGTGATGGCTCTGTACATCGTGGCCGCCGAGGAGCAGGGGGTGAAGCCGGAGCAGCTCACCGGCACCATCCAGAACGACATCCTCAAAGAATTCATGGTGCGCAACACCTACATCTACCCGCCCCAGCCGTCCATGCGCATCATCGCCGACATCTTCGGCTACACCTCCCGGGAGATGCCCCGCTTCAACTCCATCAGCGTCTCGGGCTACCACATGCAGGAGGCCGGGGCGACGGCGGATCTGGAGCTCGGCTACACCTTGGCGGACGGCGTCGAATACGTGCGCACCGGGCTAGCGGCGGGCCTCGACGTGGACTCCTTCGCGCCGCGCATCTCCTTCTTCTTCGGCATCGGCATGAACTACTTCATGGAGGTGGCCAAGCTGCGAGCGGCGCGGCTGCTGTGGGCGGAGCTGATGCAGGGCTTCGAGCCGAAGAATCCCAAGTCCATGATGCTGCGCACCCACTGCCAGACCTCCGGCTGGAGCCTCACCGCCCAGGACGTGTACAACAACGTCGCCCGCACCTGCGTCGAGGCCATGGCGGCGGTCCACGGCCAGACCCAAAGCCTGCACACCAACGCTCTGGACGAAGCCCTGGCGCTGCCCTCCGACGCCTCCGCCCGGCTCGCCCGGAACACCCAGCTCTTCCTCCAGCGGGAGACCGACACCTGCCGGTCCATCGACCCTTGGGGCGGCAGCTACTATGTCGAGTGGCTGACCCATGAGCTGGCGGAGAAGGCCCGGGAGCATCTGCGGGAGATCGATGAGCTCGGCGGCATGGCCCAGGCCATCGAGAGCGGCCTGCCCAAGATGCGCATCGAGGAGTCGGCGGCCCGGGCCCAGGCGCGCATCGACTCCGGCCGCCAGACCATCGTCGGGGTGAACAAATACCGCCTGGCGGAGGACGAGCCGCCGGAGGTCTTGAAGGTGGACAACAGCGCTGTGCGCCGGGCGCAGATCGCCCGCCTGGAGCAGCTGCGCAGCGAACGCGACGGCCGCAAGGTAGAGGAGACCTTGAAGGCCCTCACCCGCTGCGCCCAGAGCGGCGAAGGCAATCTGCTGGAACTGGCGGTGGACGCCGCCCGGGCGCGGGCCACGGTGGGGGAGATCAGCGACGCTCTGGAACAGGTCTTCGGCCGCCACCGGGCGACGGTGCGCACGGTGACCGGCGTCTACAGCGGCGAGGTCGGAGAGGAGGCGGCGGCTTTGCAGAACGTGCGTCAACGGGTGGAGGATTTCGCCCGCGAGGAAGGCCGCCGCCCGCGGCTGCTGGTGGCCAAGATGGGGCAGGACGGCCACGACCGCGGCCAAAAGGTCATCGCCACTGCCTTCGCGGACCTGGGCTTCGACGTCGACATCGGCCCCCTCTTCCAAACCCCGGAGGAGACCGCCCGTCAGGCAGTGGAGAACGACGTCCACGTGGTGGGCGCCAGCTCCCTCGCCGCCGGCCATCTGACCCTGGTGCCCCAGCTGCGGGACGCCCTCGCCGAGCTGGGCCGCGACGACATCATGATCGTGGTTGGCGGGGTGGTGCCGGAGCAGGACTACCAGGCCCTCTACGACGCCGGCGTCGCCGCCATCTACGGCCCCGGCACGGTGATTTCCGAGGCGGCGTTGGAGCTGGTGAAGGAGCTGGCCGGGCGCCTTGGCCACGGTCGGTGAAGGCGCTTGGAATGGGCTGTGCATGAATTCTAGGCGACAGAACGAGAAGTCTGCACGAGACGAAGTACCTTCGATCTTCTTCAGAAAGCGATGCCATGACCTACGACCCTGCCAACGATTCCGAAATCCAACCAGCCCTCCTCGATCCCGCCGGCGAGTACGACACGCCTCAGGCTCTGCTGGAGGATGATTCCCTTCGCAAGGAGCAGAAGGTCGCCATCCTGCGCCGTTGGGCCTACGACGCCAACGAGCTGTCGGTAGCGGCGGAGGAGGGGATGGGCGGCGGCGAGCCTGCGATGCTGCAACGGGTTCTCGATGCCCTCAACGCCCTCGGCGCCGAACCCACTATGACCGCTGCTGCCCCCACCAAACAGGGCGGCACCTGAGGAGGCTTGGTCCCAGGCTGCGGTCCAGCCCCCCTGCGACGCGAGAGCCTCCGATTTGCGCTCCTAGAGCGTCGTGGCAGGGAAGAATCGTGCTAGTTTAAATATGTGGATGCAAAAAGGCGCACGCTCGTCGCCGAGGCGCATTCCGGCCGGTGGTGGATCGCCTCGGCTTTCTGGCTGGTGTTGCTGACAGCAGCGGCCCCAACTTCCTTCGCTCAGCCTATCCAGCCCTTCTGGGATCCCGGCACCACCCAGGTGCCCCTGGCAGGGCCGGAACCCGATCAGCTCACCGTCACCTCTTCCGCTCTTTTCTTTGCGGCGACTACCCCCGGCGCCGGCCGGGCCCTTTGGGTCAGTGACGGAACCGCCGCGGGGACCCACCTGCTGCGGGATACGGTCTCCGAGCTTACCTTCGCCTCGTCCAATCTCCTCACCGCCTCCGGCTCGCGGCTTTTCTTTTCTTTGTCCCTGCCCGGCTATGGCCGCGAGCTGTGGACCACCGACGGCTCTGCCGAAGGCACGGGGCCGGTGGCGGATCTCTGTCCCGGGGCCTGCGGGGACATCGCGGAGATGGCGCCGCTGGCGGGGGAGCGGGTGGTCCTGGCTCAAGGGCTGGATTTCAGATTTCCGGCAGTGTGGGTCAGCGATGGAACGGGCGAGGGCACGAAGCCCTTGATCCCGACCTTGCCGGGGGACGACGGCGTGGTGCCCTGGAACCTGGTTTCCGCCGGGGATCGAGTCTTCTTCATCGCCCTCTACGGTGCTCTCGATCCGGAAGCTCGGCGCCGGCTCTTCGTGACCGACGGGACTCCGGAAGGGACCTTCCCGCTCACCGGGGACGACGTGGAGGTTCTGGCGATAGCGCCCCGGGGAGAAGAGGTGCTCTTCCTCTCCATCACTCCGGCTCTGGGGCTGGCCTGGTGGCGTAGCGATGGAACGGCGGCGGGCACCGAGGCCCTCGTCCCGCTGGCGGGGCACGACTTGGAATTTCCCCGATGGACCGTACGCGGCTTCCTGGAAACCCCTGCCGGCACGATCCTCTCGGTCTTCGAGCCTTCCCCCGCCAGCGACCCTGCCGGCATCGGCCGCTGCACTCTCTGGCAGAGCGACGGTACCGCTCAGGGCACCCGCCGATGGGTGGATCTCTCCGCCTTGGATTCTTTCACGACGGCCTTCGCCGAGCTCTGCCCCGCTGATCTCGTGGCTGCTGGGAGCGAGATCTTCTTCGCCTTCGTAGGGGGAAGCTACGGCCGCGAGCTGTGGGTCACCGACGGAACGGTGGGCGGTACCCGGGTGCTGGACCGCCACCCCGGGCCGCCCGGGAGCGATTTCTTCGGCCTCCAGGGCTTAGGGGAGGAGGTCTATTTCTTGGGCCCCGTGGGGGCGAGCACCAGCAGCGACCGTCCCTTGGCGCTCTGGCGCAGCGACGGCACGCTGGGAGGCACGGCTCCGCTGGTGATCTTCGGCTCTCGGCGCCGTGCCGACTTCGGCGACGGGCTGGTGACCTTCGAGGAGCGACTCTACTTCTCGGCGGCGCAGGAGACGGGGCGGTCCGGGCTGTGGACCAGCGACGGCACCGCGGCGGGAACTTTCCAGGTCTCGGGCCTCGGGGACCCGGTCTCCGTCCCCGGCGCACTGACGGCCGCCGCCGCGGCCCAGGCCGCGTACTTCGTCAGCGATGACGCCGCCGGGGTGGCCAGCCTGTGGCGTACCGACGGCACCGCCGAGGGAACCAGCGCGGTCTATATTCCCCCGCCCGGGCTGGCGAATCGGCCCTGGATCGACATCGTGACCGCCGGCGACCAGGTCTTCTTCCAACGATTCGACGAGTTCGGGCACCTCCGCCTGTGGGTCAGTGACGGCACGGCTGGAGGAACCCGCCCGGTGGACAGCGATGTAGAGCCCTTCGGCCTCGCCGCCGGTGGCCCGGGAGTCTGCTTCTCCGGCAGGACGGCGATGACCGGCCTGGAACCCTGGTGCAGCGACGGCACCGCCGCTGGAACCGTGTTGCTGCGGGACATCGCGCCGGGGGAGGACGGTGGTCCAACCCCCGGTCCGCGCTCTTCCTTGCCCGGGGGATGGGTCCCGGTGGGGGAGCGGATGCTCTTCCAGGCTACCGGGCCGACGGTGGGGCGCGAGCTCTGGGAGACCGACGGCACACCGGCGGGAACGCGACTGGTGGGCGACCTGCGGGTGGGACCGGCGGATTCTGAGGTTCTGGGCCTGGCGGCCGTGGGCCCCCAGCGGGCGTTCTTTGTCGGCCGGGCTCCCTTTGGCAGAACCATCGGGGGCTACTGGATCTGGGCGCTGGGACGTCAGTCCTCCAGAATATTCCGTGCCAGGCCCCTCATTCCCCTGGGTTTGGAGGATGTTGTCGAGGCCTCCGGTGCTCATTTCCGCGCTCGGTACTTTGCAGCGGTCGTAGGCCGCGACACGGTTGAACTTTGGCGCAGCGCTGGATCGGCCGCCTCCACCGACCTGCTGGCGCGCATTCCCACCGCTTCCACGGTGGCTCTCCCTCTCGAGATGACCGTCGTGGGCAACGATCTCTACTTCGTAATCCGCGAGCTCGGGGCCGGTGGCGAGCTGTGGGCGACTGATGGCACGGCCGAGGGAACGCGCCGTGTTCTGGATCTGGTTCCGGGCCTCGAGGGTTCGGATCCCCACGGCCTCACGGCTCTGGGTAGCGTCCTCTTGTTCACCGCGAGTGATCGGCTCCACGGAAGTGAGCTGTGGGTCAGCGACGGCACCGCCGAGGGTACCCGGTTGGTCGCGGACCTGGAGCCGGGGCCAGGCGGTTCCTCGCCGCGACTGTTGGCGGTTCTGGAGACCGCGCAGGGGCCTCGCGTAGTGCTCTCTGCGTGGCGTAGCGATCTCGGGTTCAGCCTCTGGAGCTTCGACGGAAATGATCTGGCGTCCCGCCACTGCGAAGCGCGTGCTGACCGCATTTGTCTGGGAGGGGGCCGTTTTGAGCTGCTCGCCGACTGGCGTGATCCGAGGACCGGCTCCGGCGGTCGGGCGCGGGACGGTGGAGGCGGCGAGACAGCAGGAGCCTTTTGGTTCTCCGAGGACGACAATCTCGAAGTGCCGGTCAAGATCCTCAACGGCAGCGGTGTCAATGGCCAGAGCTGGCTCTTCTACAGCACGCTTACGCACCTTCCCTTCTGGCTTAGCGTGGCTGATCTGCAAACCGGGCGTGACAAGACCTACACTCACGCTTTTCGCGACCTGTGCGGGGAAGCGGATCTTCACGCCTTCCCCTGGCACGAAGGGGAGGTGCCGCCTGCGGAACCTCAGCCCGAGAGTTACCGGGAACCCTCCGGGGTCTCCACCGCGACGCCGACCCCAGTGGAAGCAGGGCTTTGCAGCGACGACCCTACAGCCTTGTGCTATCTCGGAGGAAGATTTCGGGCCCGGGTGAGCTGGCGCGATCCACGGCCCCCGGGCCGGGAAGGCGTCGGAAAGCCCACCGCTCGGGACGGTCGCACCGGATCCTTCTGGTTCTTCCAGCCGAGCAACCCGGAGCTCTATCTCAAGATTCTCGACGGCAGCGCCATCAACCGGAAGTACTGGGTGTTTTTTGCCCCTCTGACCGACCTGGGGGTCCAGCTCGCGATTACCGATACGCGGGTCGGGAATACGGTCTTCTATCACAAGGCATCGGGAGAGCTGTGCGGAAGAGCGGATACAAGAATCTTTCGTGCCCTGCCGTAGCAGCTTCCTTCGGTCTGTTGACAGCGTTCCGGTAGACAATCGAGTTATGCTGTAATAGCATGCGAGCATGAAGGAAAATTCGTGGCGGCAGTTTCGCCCCTGGTCGGTTCTGCGGCCGTTCTTTGGGCTCTCGACGCTTCTCGTTCTCGCCGGCGCCTTTGGGCCTTCAGCGCTTGTTGAAGCTCGAGTCTCCGAGGACCCCGAGCTGGTAGAAGACCTCAGCCCGGGCTTGACGGTGCACCATTCCTCACCGGGTACCTACGGGGTCAGTTCCGAGAGCCTGTTCTTCTGGTCGGTGGACCCAGTCCACGGCAGACAATTGTGGAGTACCGACGGCACGGAGGATGGCACCGAGATTCTTCGCCACATCGGTCCAACGCTCTTCGGGCCGAACCCCCAGTCGCTGATCATGTCCGGCGAAAGAGCTTACTTTCGCGCCGACGAGGAGACACGGGGAGTTGAATTGTGGACCTCCGATGGCTCTCCGGGAGGGACGATCCCTCTGACCGATGGGTGTAGCGGCGCTTGCTTTATTGCTCCCGCCGGTCTGGCGCCTCTTCCCGGTCAACGCGTGTTGTTCCGTTTCGTCACGGGCCTCGACGCTGATTCGTTGTGGACCAGCGATGGAACAGTAGAGGGGACCTCGAGGCTTTTTGCCCCGGACGACGAGACACAGCCTACTGGCATCGCCGAGATGACCTCCGCCGGCCTCCGGACCTTCTTTGCCGCTCGGGCTCCTGGGCCACCGGACAGCGAGATCCATCGAGATCTTTGGGTCAGCGATGGAACCCCATCGAACACCCGGGCGTTGACCGGCTGGGGTTCTTCTGGGGAAGGAGCCGGTACTCGGAGCTTGATGCAGCTGGGGGCTGATGTCCTCTTTTTGGCGGCGCCGGACGCCGATGGGGTCGAGCTGTGGAGGAGCGATGGAACCGTCGCTGGGACCCGCAGTGTGATGGTACTCGGGGCGGACTTGGAACCTGCCGAGGCTTGGCAGGTTGCCGGAGCCGTAGAAGCGGCCGGCGAAGCTCTTTTCACGCTCTACCTGCCCGGTGAGCCGTGCAGCTTGTGGGCCTCCGATGGCACCGCGGCAGGCACTCGGCGCATCGCGGAGCTGCCCCCTGAGCCCGGAGCGCACTTGCCGGGTGCAGCCTTCGAGTGCCCGCAAGAGATCGTCAAAACCGATGTAGGAATCTTCTTCATAGGCCTTGGGTTGGCCACCGGACAGGAGCTCTGGGTCAGCGACGGAACGGCTGCGGGAACTCGTCAGGTTCGTGACCCGACGCCCAGGGGTTCGTGGGAGTTCCTCGGTTCGATGGTCGAGTTCGACGGCCGCTTGTACTTTCTCGGCAGCGAGAATGAAGTGGTTGCGGGATCAGTCCCTGGACCTGAGGGGCTGTGGACCAGCGACGGTACCGATCAGGGGACGGTACCGGTGGTCCTCTTCGAGGAGGACATCAGTACGCTTTTCTCCGCTGGGGGCATCGGGATCTTCCAAGATCGAATGTACTTCCGAGGCGCTGATTCCGAAACCGGTCGTGAGCTCTGGGTCAGTGATGGCACCACCGAAGGAACCCGTCAGCTGAACAACGGAGCTCCCGACGTGCAGTCGACGGTCTTTGGAGAGCTCCATGCACAGGAGCAGCGCTTCTTCTTCAACGCTACGCAAGCGGACGGAGAGCCGGCCCTCTGGGCTAGTGACGGGACTACCGCTGGGACCGAATCTCTGCTGGTTCATCCGGATTCCTCCGACCGCTTCATGGCTGAAGAGCTGACCTCTATCGGCGATCGTCTCTATTTCCGTCGCACCGAGGCGGAAACTCCTCGGTCTCAGTCGTTGTGGACCTCCGACGGTACTGTCGCCGGGACCCAGCGGTTGTTCACCGGAGAGCGGGTCGACAATCTTGGGGTGTTTGGAAGTCGGCTGTGTTTTTCCGGTCAGACCGAAGACCATGGGCAGGAGCCCTGGTGTACCGACGGCAGTGTGGAGGGAACACGGCTACTTCGAGATCTCAGACCCGGGACCGACCAGAGTGGCAATCCCCCGTCTTCCTTTCCGCGCGAGTGGCTCCAGGTGGGAGATCGCCTCTTCTTCGAGGCGATCGATGAGGACTTCAGGGTAGAGCTCTGGGTCAGCGACGGCACTCGAGCCGGGACTCAGCCGCTGATAGACCTAGTCTCCGTGGATCTCGACCAAATCGCTCCGATTCTCTTGACTGCGGTGGAGAAGGACGCCTACTTCTTCTCACGAGGCCCCCTCACTGTTCCCGGATCCGGTTCCGCGGTGTGGCTTTGGAGGATCGATGGGGAGACCCTGGCCGTGACGCCGATCCGGGAGGTCGCACACCCCGGAGCCGTGCCTCGGTTTGGCGAGACGGTAGGGTTCCGTGGGCGCTTCATCTTCTCCCTCACAGACGCTACGGGACCGAGGCTGATGCGCAGCGACGGCACCGATGCCGGCACCTTGCCTCTCCTGGAGATCGACGCCTCACCTTTCGGCTCGTTGCCTCAGGAGCTGACTGTGGTGGGCAATGATCTTTTCTTCGTTCTACAAGACAACGAGGGGGGAGAGGAGCTCTGGGCGACGGATGGGACTCCCGAGGGAACGCGCCGCGTGTCGAATCTGCTGCCGGGTTCCGATTCCTCTCAGCCCTACAGCCTCACCAGGGTGGGCAGTGCCCTCCTGTTCGCCGCCACCGACGGCGTTCACGGCTTCGAGCCCTGGATCAGCGATGGCACCGCCGAGGGGACGCAGATGGTCGCCGATCTTCATCCCGGTCCCGGCAGCTCGCTCCCCGGCAGTTTCGCCGTGGTGGGGGAGCGGGGCTACTTCGATGCCTGGACGGACGAGACCGGCCGAGAGCTTTGGTCGCTGGACGTCAGCGAGCTCGCCAGCCGGACCTGCGAGCCCCGGGATGGCCGTTTCTGCCTCGGTGAGGGCCGTTACGAGGTGCTCCTCGACTGGCGCGACCCGCGCACCGGCGACGTCGGCCGAGCCTCCGGCGAGCCTCTCACCACCGACACCGGCCAGCTGTGGTTCTTTGACTCGGAGAATCTGGAGGTGATCACCAAGATTCTCGACGGCACGGCGGTCAATGGCTTCAGTTGGGTCTTCTATGGCTCTCTCACCGACCTGGCGTTTTGGCTCAGCGCTGTAGATCTGCACACCGGCGTCAGCAACACCTACGTGCAGAAGGATCGGGAAACCTGCGGAGGGGCGGATGTTCGAGCCTTCCCCCTGGATCCCGGCACTTCGGCATTGGTGACCGCCGAAGCGGCTCTCGGGAGCAACCCGCCGCGCTATCTGGCGGCCCCCGTCACCGGTGCCTGCGTCCCCGACGCCACCACTCTTTGCCTCTTGGGCGGCCGCTTCCAGCTGCGCCTCGAATGGAGCGATCAGCGCCGCCCGGGGCGCACCGGCGACGGCATGGCGGTGGAGGGGACGGACCAGACGGGCTACTTCTGGTTCTTCCAGGAAAGCAACCTGGAGCTGATGGTCAAGGTGCTCGACGGCCGGCCGGTGAATGGCAACTTCTGGGTCTTCTACGGCAGTCTCACCGACGTCGAGTTCACCATGACGGTGACCGACACGGTGAGCGGGGCGCAGACGACCTACCACAACGAGCCGGGTAATATCTGCGGACGGACGGACACCGCGGCCTTCGAGGGCTGAGAGTCTTGCGATCCTGCGGGGCCTTCTTCGACGATGAAGACTGTTCGCGATTGATGCTGCTGTAGCATTGTGATATTTTGTAGGAATGTGTATCTCAATTGGGTCCCGAGTCCGCGGGCTGCTTCAGCAGAGCCGTTGGAACGGTCTACTGGGCTTGCTTGCCATCCCGCTTGCCCTTGGCTTTTCGGCACAGGCACAGCCGCCGGCGGAGCCCGTCGAGGAGTTCAGCCCGACGGCATTTGCCGCCTCGTCGTGGCCTCGGCTCTTCTTCGCTGATTCCGATCGCCTCTTTTTCAGCGCTTGGGACCGAATCCACGGCAGAGAGCTTTGGGTCACGGACGGGACCTTGGCAGGAACTCGCCTCGTGCGGGATGTCGCGCCGGGACAGGCTAATTCGGATCCCTTTGGTCTTGTTCAATTGGACGAGAGCCGGATCCTGTTCTTCGCTACAGACGTGCACAACAGAATCGAGCCTTGGGTGAGTGACGGCACCGCTGCCGGGACCCGAATGTTGGCGGATTTCTGCCTTGGGACCTGCGGGGGAGTGGCGGATGCGGTTCCGCTGGGAGACGGGCGAGCTCTGCTTTTGGTGACCCCGGACGAAGCTTTCCAGGGGTTTGACCTGTGGGTGACGGACGGCACTCCGGAGGGTACGACGCCGCTGCTGACACCGGAGCCCGATGAATTTCCCCAGCCCCAACAGCTGATGGCGTCGGCGGGGCGGGCGTACGTGGTGATGAAAGCCCAGGAGGGGTCGGGGCCCTTCAACAGCTTCGAGCTCTGGATCAGCGACGGCACCTCGGCAGGAACCCGCCCTCTCACCGACCTCGGCGACGCGAGAATCGATCAGCTCATGCCGTTTCAGGAGGGCGTGGCTTTCCGGGTTCTTCGGGACGGTGAGGCGGCGGAGATCTGGACCAGTGAAGGAGCTCCGGCGAATACCCGCCTGTTCATGGATTTTGCCGACCTCGATCCGTCGGCGGTTCATTGGGAGTGGCGTTGGACGGCTACCGACGACCGCGGAGGCATCTTCTTCTCCGTCGTGGAGGACCTCCAAACCTGCTCCATCTGGTATGTCGACGGCACCCAATTGGGGAGCCGGCGGTTCCTCGATGTGACCGCCGTGGCACCGCTGCCTGACTTCCCCGATGCCAGTACGCTCGCCTGCCCGAGTTCCCTGTTCTATGGGGCAAACCGTCTCTTCTTCCGCTATGAGCAAGCCGGTTTGAATGGCCGCGAGCTGTGGGTCACCGATGGCTCGGCGGCCGGAACCCAGACGCTGATCGAGTTGGGCGACGGAGATTCCGACGGGGAGACGTCGCTGCTCACGAGCTATTCAGGGCTAGTGTATTTTCTCGGTCAGCGGGTGGATACCAGCGGCCCGGAACGGCAGATCTACGACGGTCTGTGGTCCAGTGATGGCACCCCGGCGGGGACCACGAGGCTCGCCCGCTTCGAAGGTCGAGGCGCGGTGTCGTCCTCGTTCCGCCTACCCATGCTGGAATTCAAGGACCAGCTGATCAGCCCGGGGGTGGGGAGCGCTTCGGGAGTCGAGCTCTGGCGAACGGATGGGACGATTCCGGGAACGAGGCTCTGGCAGAACCTGGCGCCCGATCCGTCCGGGACCTCGGTGGAAGAGATGGTGAGCTCTGGAGATCGCCTCTTCCTGGTCGCCAGCGAGGCGACGGACCTGGGGGATGAATACGGTCTGTGGGTCAGCGACGGCACGGCGGCGGGAACTTCGCGCGTCGCACTCAGCGGAGAGACCTTCGCCGAGGACCGCCCCAGACTGCTGACGCCGACGGACTCGTCCCTTTTCTACATTCAACGAGAGAGCGAATTGTGGGCCACCGACGGTGTTGCCGGCGATGCTCGCAGGGTGGGCTCCGTGGACGCGGGGTCCGATCTACAGTTGACCGCTTTGGGCGACCGGGTCTGTTATCGGTTCGAAACGAATTTCTGGTGTAGCGACGGAACTGCGGAGGGCACAGGAGTGCTGCGCGCCCAAGGAGAGACGCTGCGCGGTCCCGGCGTGATCTTCCGCCGCGGCGACAAGCTTTGGGTTTCTTCGAGCCTGGGCTCGGACGGAAGGTCCTATGGGATCTGGGAGACCGATGGGACTGCGGAAGGGACCCGGTTCCTCTCAGAAATCAATGGCACGGTTGAGGGTCCGCAGGTCGGCGAGAGAACCGTCGTCGGCGACGAAGCCTACTTCCTCACTAGCGATGACTCTTTCTCGGGACCGTTTCTAGTTGGAAGGCTGGCTCAGGATCCATGGCGATTCGAGACCGTCGCCACTCTCGGCGAATTCGAGGGCAGCTTCTTTCACTCTCAGCAGACAGCCTTTCGGGGCCGTTTCGCCTTTTTCCTGATGTTTCGGAGCCACATTCACCTAGGCATCAGTGACGGTAGCCAGGCGGGTACGAGGATTTTGCGGAGCTTCGAGATCCCTCTCAGCCTCGACCGCTACGACCCGCAAATGACCGTCGTCGGCAACGACCTCTACTTCGTGGTCGGGACTCCGGAGCACGGCCAGGAGCTGTGGGCCACCGACGGCACGGCGGAAGGTACGCGGCTGGTGCGAGACATCGAGCCCGGCGCGGCGAGCTCCAACCCTCATTCCCTCAAAGCGGTGGGCAGCGTGCTGCTCTTCTCGGCCGGCATGGCGGAGGAAGGGGTCGAGCTGTGGAGGAGCGACGGCACCGAGGAGGGAACCCGTGTGGTGGAGGAGATCAACCCGGGTTCTCGAAGCTCGGATCCGAGGCATCTCACGCTCCTGGGCGATGATGTTTACTTCACCGCCTGGAGGGACGATCTGGGCTCCTACCTCTGGCGCCTCGACGCCTCGGATCTCAAGTCCCGCACCTGCGTTCCCCGTCCCGGGCGCCTCTGCCTGGGCGACGACCGCTACGAGGTGCTGCTCGATTGGCGGGATCCGCGGAGCGGAGAGCTCGGCCGCGCCGAGGCTCAGCCTTATAGCGGCGACACCGGTCATTTCTGGTTCTTCAATGAAGAGAACCTCGAGCTGATGGTCAAGATCCTCGACGGCGGTCCGGTGAACGGCTACGGCTGGGTTTTCTACGGCTCGCTCACCGACCTGGCATTCTGGCTCAGCGCGGTGGACCTGGAGACCGGCCTCAGCAACACCTACGTGCAGAGAGAGCGGGAGACCTGCGGCGGCGCCGACGTGAGGGCCTTTCCCCTCGATGGAAGCCTGAGCGACCTCAGTCCTCCGGTCCCCGTCGCCGGTCCCACAGCTCTGATTTCTCGAACGCAACCGCCGCGTTATCTCGCAGCGCCGACGACGGGTGCGTGCACCCCCGACGCCACCACCCTTTGTCTCCTGGACGGCCGTTTTCAGCTGAGCCTTGAATGGAGCGATCAGCGGCGCCCGGGGCGCACCGGCGACGGCATGGCGGTGGAGGGTACGGACCAGGCGGGCTACTTCTGGTTCTTCCAGCCCAGCAACCTGGAGTTGATGGTCAAGGTCCTCGACGGCCGGCCGGTGAACGGCAACTTCTGGGTCTTCTACGGCAGCCTCACCGATGTCGAGTTCACCATGACCGTCACCGACACCATGACCGGAGCGGAGACGATTTACCACAACGAGCCCGGCAATATCTGCGGGCGAACGGATACGGCGGCTTTCTAAACTCGAGGAGCGTGGCAAAGGATTCCTCGCCCGAGACGGCTCCCTTCAACAGCTTAGGAATAGACGAGAGGCAGGTAGAGAATGTTTGGAGACAACCACCCTCGGGGTAAAGGTGCACGCTGTCTTTGGATGGTCGGTCTTTTCCTCGCTTTGGTAGGTGCCGGCGCCCTGATGGCGGCGGAGGTCGAGCAGGCCTGGGACTTCGATCTCGGATTCCAACGCAACTCGTCGACGCCGAGAAACTTCGCGGTAACCCCTTCGGCTCTCTATTTTGTTGCCGAGAACCACGGAGTGGAGCGAGAGATCTGGATGGTTCCGCAGGGAGGAGGCCCTCTGACCTTGCTCCGGGACCTGGAGCCGGAAGGCGGCGCCGAGCTCTACCCGGCGATCGAGTACTCAGACCTCGTCGCCTCAGGCGACCGAATCTTCTTCTCCCGCACGGGACGAGTCGCCGGCTGCCGGGTGTGGACCAGCAACGGAACGGCCTCAGGCACTCTTCCAGTGGCGGACCTATGCGGTGTTCTCGGCCCTCTTCCCGATGAACGAGCGCTGCTTTACGACACCCTCGACAAGGACCTTTGGGTCAGCGACGGTACGCGGGAAGGCACCGCGAAGCTGGAGATCGCCGGCCCGGACGGGGACCTCCTCGACGAGCCGGTGAGTGCCGGAGCGAACCTCTTCTTCACCGCCGGACCCTTTCCCGGTGTCCCCTCACCGGACCTGACCGACCTTTGGGTGAGCGACGGCAGCGAAGCCGGCACGTTCTCGATCACCGCCTTTCGGGCGGCGGAGGAGAACGCTGAACCCGCTCACCTGCAGTCATCCGGCAGCGAGCTTTTCTTCTTCACAACCCTCGAAGAGCGACCGATCGGGATTTGGAAGAGTGACGGTACGGAAGGAGGCACGGTACAGCTCGGCTCGTTCCTCGGCTCGGGGCTTGGGGACGAAGCTCGGGTCGTAGCCACGGCGCCCAGCGACTTCGGGATGATCTTCGCTCTTGAGGATCCCGGCAACTCCTGCTCGCTGTGGCGCAGCGACGGGAGCTCAGCTGGAACCTACCGGATCCTGGAGTACTCTGTCGGGTTGGGGGGCTACGGTTGCGTGGCGGAGATGGTTGATACCGCCGCCGGGCTCTTCTTCTCGATCCCGCTGACGAGAGGAGAAATCTCCTCCACTCAGCTTTGGGCCACCGACGGTTCCTCCGTCGGTGGAACCCGGTTGTTGCGCGAATGGTCGGGGATCGACCACCGGCTCTACGCCCTGATGCCGTTCGACGACAAGCTGCTCTTCATCGCCCGTCAGGGCCGGGTGGACGGGTCGGATCCTCAGCTGGAGCCCTTCACTCTGTGGACCAGTGACGGTACCGTGCCGGCGACGCAACCGGTGATCCAGTTCGGCAGTCAGGAACTCCCCGGTTGCTCGCCAGACGAGCCGCCCCTCACGGTGTTTGACTCGTTGCTCTACTACTGCGCGACCGATGAGCAGGGATCCGAGTTGCGGGGGATGGACGGCGGGAACCTCGGCATTCGCTTCGTCGCCAACCTGGCGCCGGATATCCGGTCTCTGGCCTTCGACTACCTCGACGACGTGTCTTCGGCCTTTCCGTTGGTGGCTCCGGCCAGTAGCGATACTCAGATTTTCTTTGTCACCAGCGACCGAGGGCTGGGACAGCGTCTGTGGGGCTTCGACGAGACCACCGGCCAGGTGGAGGAGCTGGCGAATTCGTCGGTCGAGCCGGACGGGCTCGACTTCGCCGAGGTGGTGGCCACGCCGGAGCGCGCGTTCTTCAAGACCCATCCGGTGGATATCGGGGCCACGCGGTTCTGGGTCAGTGACGGCACCGCCGCCGGGACCCGGTCCATCACCAGCGCTCCGGAGGATCTGTGGTCCCTTGAACCGTTCGGCGATGGCGTCTGCTTCTCCGGCTCTACCAGAGACGGCACGGAGAACGAGCTCTGGTGTAGCGACGGGACCGAGGCGGGGACGCGGCCGCTGGGGGATTTATTTCCACCGTCGGACATCTACTTGGATCATCTGACCCAGTTTCAGGACCGACTGCTCTTCACCGTCCGATCCCTCACGGGAGCGACTGAGCTATGGCTGAGCGACGGGACAGCGGCAGGCACCCGCATCTTGGCGAGTGACTTCCGGGGTGGGGTCGATGAAGCCCTGCAGCTCTTCACCCAAATTGGCGACGACCTCTTCTTCTTGGGTGGCCCGCCGGAAGGGGCGAGCGAGCCGCTGGGGCTCTGGGTGTGGCGAATCGTCGGAGATTCTTTCGTCGTCGAGCCAGTCTCTCCGGTCTTCGCGGATTCGATTCCTCAGAGCAGCGGGGCGGGGCGCATCGGATTTCGCGGGCGGTTTGTCTTCACCGCGTTGGACGACGACATGGTGCGGCTTTTCTCGAGTGACGGCACGGCGACGGGGATCCGTCAGCTGGCCCAATTCCCTCGCATCGACCAATTCCCCCGGGTCGGAAGGCTGGCCATCCGCGAGCTGACCGCGGTGGGGAATGATCTCTACTTCGTCGTCTATACGGAAGAGCTCGGCGAGGAGCTCTGGGCGACGGACGGCACGGCGGAGGGCACGCGGCTGGTGAGGGATATCGCACCCGGCGTCGCGGGCTCGATTCCCCGGCGTTTGACCGCCGCGGGCAGCACGTTGCTGTTTACCGCCAGCGACGGCGTGCACGGATTCGAGCCGTGGGCCAGTGACGGTACCACCGAGGGAACACGGCAGCTGGTCGACCTCCAGCCCGGACCGGAGAGCTCGACCCCGGCCTGGTATGAAACGGTGGGGGACCGCATCGTCTTCAACGGCTGGACCCGCGACGGTGGCGGAGATCTTTGGGCCTTTGACCTCGAAGAGGTGGGCTCTAGGTCCTGCGAGCCGCGGCCGGGGCGGTTCTGTCTCGGCGAGGGCCGCTACGAGATCCTCGCCGACTGGCGCAATCCCCGCACCGGCGAGGTCGGCCGTGCTTTCGGTGAGCCCCTCACTTCCGACACCGGCCAGCTGTGGTTCTTCGATTCGGAGAACCTGGAGGTGATCACCAAGATCCTCGATGGTGGCCCGGTGAACGGCTTCGGCTGGTTCTTCTACGGGTCTCTCACCGATCTCGGCTTCTGGCTCAGCGCGGTGGACCTGGAAACCGGCGTCAGCCGTACCTACGTGCAGAAGGAGCGGGAGACTTGCGGCGGCGCCGACGTGCGGGCCTTCCCCATGGATGTCGGCTCGGTCGCTCCCATCTCCAGCGGAGCCTCCCAGCCACCGCGCTATCTGGCGGCGCCGACGACCGGTGCCTGCGCTCCCGACGCCACCACCCTCTGCCTCCTCGATGGTCGCTTCCAGCTCCGTCTCGAGTGGAGCGATCAGCGCCGCCCGGGCCGCACCGGGGACGGCATGGCGGTGGAGGGAACGGACCAGACGGGCTACTTCTGGTTCTTCCAGGAAAGCAACCTGGAGCTGATGGTCAAGGTGCTCGACGGCCGGCCGGTGAATGGAAACTTCTGGGTCTTCTACGGCAGCCTCACCGACGTTGAGTTCACCATGACGGTGACCGACACGGTGACCGGGGCGGAGACGACGTACCACAACGAGCCGGGCAATATCTGCGGGCGGACGGATACGGCGGCGTTCGAGGGGTGATCGAGCCCCGAGGCCGTTGCATGGCGAGGCGCTTCCGTGGCAACCTCGGCGGCGATGAAGAGTGCTGATTCCAGACCTGCTGATTCCAAAGCCGCGCCGCGACGCCGGCGGTTGTCGGTGGAGGAGTATGCCGAGGGCGTGCTCTCCGGCGACCGCACCGCCTTGGGGCGGGCCATCACCCTGGTGGAAAGCCATCGGGAGGACGATTGGCAGCTGGCCCAGGAGCTGTTGACTCGGCTCCTGCCCAAAACCGGCGGCGCTCACCGCGTCGGCATCAGCGGCGTGCCGGGGGTGGGCAAGAGCACCTTCATCGACAGCCTGGGAGTGCGCCTGCTGGACAAGGAGCTGCGGGTAGCGGTGTTGGCAGTGGATCCCAGCAGCTCTCTCAGCGGCGGCAGCATCCTGGGCGACAAGACCCGCATGGAGCGGCTCGCCTCCGACCCCCGTGCTTTCATCCGGCCCTCTCCCACCTCCGGCTCCCTCGGCGGCGTAGGCCGCAAGACTCGCGAGACTCTGCTCCTGTGCGAGGCGGCGGGCTTCGACGTGGTGCTGGTGGAGACGGTGGGGGTAGGGCAGTCGGAGACGGTGGTGGCGGAGATGGTGGATTGCTTTCTGGTTCTCCTCCTCGCCGGCGCCGGTGACGAGCTGCAGGGCATCAAGCGAGGCATCCTCGAGCTGGCGGACATCCTGGCGGTGACCAAGGCCGACGGTGAGAACCGGGCTCCGGCGGAGCGGGCGCGGGCGGAGTTCGAGGGGGCGCTGCACTTCATGCGCCCCGCCTCCGAGCATTGGACCCCGCGGGTGGTCACTTGCAGCGCCCTCGAAGAGCGCGGCATCGACGAGCTCTGGGAGCTGGTTCGGGAGCATCGCCAGGTGCTGGAGAAGGCCGGCGAGCTCGAGGCCCGCCGCCGTCGTCAACAGCTACGCTGGATGTGGTCGACGGTGGAGGAGGGGCTACTCCAGCGGCTTCGCCACCATCCTGCGGTGCGGGAGCAGCTCGACGACCTCCAATCCCAGGTCACCGCCGGCCAGCTCACCCCCACCCTCGCCGCCCGCCGCCTGCTGGATCTCTTCTCCGAGTCCTGACGCCTCCTGCCTTTCCTCTCGCCCTTCCTGCATCCGGAGGGGCATTCCTCTCGGCGACTGGCCTCTCGACGACTGGCCTCTCGACGACTGGCCTCTCGACGACTGGCCTCTCTACGACCTACTTCTCGGCGACTTACTTCTCGGCGACTTACTTCTCGGCGACTGGCCTTTCGACGGCCTTTCCCTTCATGGAGTTGGTGGGCTGGCGCCCACCCTTGGGTCCGCTGCTGCGCGCCCGCGAGTAGGGTGGGCGCCAGCCCACCATCCCTTGGACTCTCTCTAGTCAGCCTCCCCCTGTGCAGCTCTGTGGAGAAGTGCTGTGGAAAAGTTTGTGGGTTAAATCTATGAATC
>JAXHTF010000131.1 GCA_034211275.1 Acidobacteriota bacterium | reverse complement strand
AAGCTGGTGAACCCGATCCCGGCCAGGCGGGGCAGGTGGGCCGGGACGCGGGCCAGGGCGTCGCGGCGGCGGACCACCAGCCACAGGGTCAGGGCCACCCCTTCACCCGGGTCACCCTCAACGGCATGGAGGTACCCGCCTCCACCGGTGGTCTCGACAGCTCCGGCGGCGTCAACCGCGGCCGCGGCTTCGACTTCAACGTCTTCCCCGCCGAGCTCTTCTCGCGCATCGACATCAACAAGTCCATCGTGGCCTCCATCGAAGAGGGCGGCGTCGCCGGCACCGTCGAAATGTACACCGCGCGTCCTCTCGACCATCCCGGACTGCGGGCCTCGGCCCTGGTGCAGGGGGGCTACAACGATCTCTCCGAAGAGACCGACCCGCGCCTGACGGCCACCATCGGCACCGCCAACAAGGCCCGCACCGTGGGCTTCATCCTCTCCGCCGCCCAGATGGGGCGCAACTCGTTTCAGGACGGCTTCGGTACCGTCCGCTGGGCCCAGCCCGACCGGCCCTTCGCCGGCAACGAGACGAGCCTCAGCGACGAGGAGCTCAGCAACACTTGGTTCCCGCGCCTGCCGCGGCAGGATAGCTTCCGCCACGACCAGGAGCGCTTGGGCTTCGCCAGCACCCTCCAGTTCCGGCCCAACGACGACCTGGATATCGGGCTCAACCTGGTGTACTCGAAGTTCGACTCCCAGACCAACAGCTACAACTCCTTCGGTCAGTTCCGCCGTAGCGGTCCCTGGGGCTATCCGAACATCACCCCCACCGACGTCACCGTGGCCCAGGACGGCACCGGCCAGTTCGCCGTCGCCGGCACCTTCGAAGGCGTCGCCCTGCGCACGGAAAGCCGGCAGGCGGACGACACCACCACCTTCAACCAGCTGACCGCGGACTTCAAATACGACATCAACGACAATCTGATCCTCCGCGGCATGATCGGCCACGCCACCTCCGAGTACGAGGATCTGCTCTTCCGCGCCAATATCGAGACTCTGGACCCGAATATCGGCTTCTCCTACGACTTCACCGGCAATCCGGACGTGGCGGCGATCAACTACACCCTCGACACCACCGACCCCAACAACTTCCAGCTCTTGGACAACGAGCGGCTGGAGAAGAACCTCGTCGACCGGACCAACGACACCGTGCGCTTGGACCTCGATTGGTTCTTCGGAGTCGGTCACAGCGTCAAGTTCGGCGCGATCTACAACGACCGCGAAGTGGACAGCCAACAGTTCCGGCAGGCGGCGAGCCCTCCGGGGGTCCCCCTCGCCTCCATCAGCGACGTCTTCAGCTTCATCGACGTCGGCGGCTACGGCAGCGCCACGCAGCTCGACTTCCTGGTGCTCAACTTCGATCGCGCCAAGGACGCCTTCGGGTTCGGAGACTTCCAGCCGTTCCGCGGTCCGGGAACCGCCACCTGGGTGGTGACGGAAGAGACCATGGGCGGCTACGGTGAGTACAACTTGGTGACCCTGGTGGGCGGACGCGGGCTGCGCTTCAACGCCGGCGCTCGCTGGGTGAAGACCGAGACCGAGGCTACCGGCTTCCTCACCGAAACCATCCCCAATACGGAGACCAACTCCTACGACAACTTCCTGCCGGCCATCAACCTCGCCTACGACCTCACCGAGGATCTGGTCCTGCGGGCCGGCGTCAGCCGCACCATGACCCGCGCCTCGCTTTCGTCGCTGGCGCCCACCAAGTCCTATTCCGACGTGAATTTCACCGTCAGCGGCGGCAACTCGCAGCTCGAACCCTTGGTGTCGGATAATCTAGACCTCGGTTTGGAATGGTATTTCGCAGAGCAGGCCGTCTTGGGCTTCTCCCTCTTCTACAAGGACATCGACAGCTTCATCTCGAGCCCGTCGACGGAGGAGCCCCTGCGCCCCGAGGACCGCGCTGCGGTGGCCGCCGTCTACCCGAGCCAGCCGGAGCTGCTGAACCCGGACCTGATCTGGACCTACAGCACCTCCGCCAACACCGACGGCACCAAGCTGGAAGGCTTCGAGATCGCCTATCAGCAGGCCTTCAAGGCCCTTCCCGGCTTCTGGGGTAACTTTGGTTTCGTCGGCAACTACTCGTATGTAGACGCCGAGACGATGGTGACCCGCAGCGGCCAGGATGTGACGGTGCCGCTGCAGGGGCTGTCCAAGAACTCTTGGAACGCGACCCTCTACTATGAGGTGCCGGTCTGGGGCGCCCGCGTTTCGGTGAATGATCGGGACGATTACATCACCGACAACACGGGAAGCAACGGCAATATCTCCCATGCCACCACGGGTCCGGTACGCTGGGACATGAGCGCCTTCTGGCACCTCAACAAGCGGTTCTCGCTGACGCTGGAAGGCATCAATCTCACCGACGAGGAGGAACGGTTGTACACCACCGGCAATGGAACGATGAATTTGATCCGCGAGATCAATTACTCCGGCCGGCAATTCTTCCTCGGATTGCGCTACACCTACTAATTCCCCCGCGGCATCCCGCGGCCCGCGGCCTTCTATCAGGCAACGGGCTGCGGGGCGCCTCATGGGACCGTCAGGAAGCCGGGGCCTAGACGACATGAAACACCTGAGCAAGAGGTCAGCCACGACCATCAGCGATATCGCTCGATTGTCGGGGGTCTCGAAACGGACCGTCTCCCGCGTCCTCAACAATTCTTCCAAGGTGAAGAAGGCGACCCGCGAGAAGGTGCAGAAAATCATCGACGACCTGGGGTTCAAGCCCAATGTGCAGGCCCGGGGCCTGGCGGCCCGGCGCTCGTATTTCCTCGGCCTGATCTACGACAACCCGGACGCTCTGTACATCGACGAGGTGCAGCGCGGCGTCCTCAGCGTCTGCCGCGAGGTCGGCTACGAGCTGGTGGTCCACCCCTGCGACAGAAATAGCGAGACGCTGACCCGCGAGGCCATCGCCTTCGTCGACCGCTCGAAGCTGGACGGCGTCATCGTGCTGCCCCCCGTCTCCGAGGACAACGACCTCGCCGGCGCCCTGGGCAACGATGACGTGCGTTACGTGCGGCTGGCGTCCATCGCTCTCGACACCGCCGAGCACGTGGTGGTCTCCAACGAGCGCTCCGCCGTCGCCGCCATGGCCGAATACCTGGTGGAGCTGGGGCATCGAAGGATCGGCTATGTCGCCGGCCCCGAAGGGATGAAGTCGACGCGGGAGCGCCTCGAAGGCTTCTGCGAAGCGCTGGTCAAGCACGGCTGCACTCCCTGCGAGGAGATGATCCAGCGCGGCGACTACACCTTCGAATCGGGCCGGGAATGCGGCCGGACGCTGCTCCAGATGGCCGAGGCCCCCACCGCCATCTTCGCCAGCAATGACGAGATGGCGGCGGGAGTGATCTACGCCGCCCAGGGCCTGGGGCTGAAGGTGCCGGAGGATGTCTCGGTGGCGGGCTTCGACGACAGTGCTCTGGCGACCAGAATCCGGCCGGCCCTCACCACCATTCGCCGTCCCGTACGAGAGATGGCGCGCCTGGCCACGAAGAAGCTCATCGCATCCATCGACGGCCGGGACGACGAGGCCCGCATGGGGATCTTCCTCGAGCCCGAATTGGTCGTCCGAGATTCCACCCGGCCCATCCGCTCTTCGGGCCAGGCGGAAAGGCCCGAAGCAAGCAAAAAGTCAGCCGCCGGATCCCGGCGCAGGGGAGCCTGATGGATCACCACGAGGTTCCCGCAGAAGAGTCCGTCCGCGGCGGGCCCAAGGACGAGGAGCACAGCGGCCGCTCGCTGTCGTTCTTCCTCACCGGTCTGGTCCTCGGTGTGCTGGTGGCGGCCATCGGCTTCGGAATCTTCCTGCGCTGGCAGAAGACGGCGGAGCGCGAGATGGCGCTGGACGGCAGCGGCCAGGCCGGCCAGGCCGGCCAGCAGCGGATCGTCCTGAAGCTCGGCCACGCTCTCGATACGGGGCACCCGGTGCACGTCGCCATGGAGCACATGGCCGAGCGCCTGGACGAGCTGTCCGGCGGCACCATGAGCCTCGACATCTACCCCAGCGCGGTGCTCGGATCCGAGGTCCAATCCCTCGAGCAGGTGCAGAACGGCTCGCTGGACATGACCAAAGTCTCCGCCGCGATCATGGAGAACTTCGTGCCGGAGATGGCGGTCTTCGGCCTCCCCTTCCTGTTCCGTGACAGCGAGCACTATTGGCAGGTTCTGGAAAGCCCCATCGGCGAGAAGCTGCTGGAGAAGGGAGAGGACAAGCTGCTGCGCGGCCTGTGCTACTACGACTCCGGCTCGCGCAATTTCTACACCCGCTCGAAGCCCATCCGCACGCCGCAGGATCTCGAGGGATTGAAGATCCGGGTGATGAACAGCGCCACCGCCATCGAGATGGTCAAGGCCATGGGCGGCGCCCCCACCCCCATAGCCTGGGGCGAGCTCTACTCCGCCCTGGCCCAGGGCACGGTGGACGGCGCGGAGAACAATCCTCCCAGCTTCACCTCGAACAAACACTACGAGGTGTGCAAGCACTTCACCCTCGACGGGCACACCCGGATTCCCGACATCCTGCTGGTCGGCACCAAGACCTGGGATCGCCTGCCGCCCCAGGCCCGGGCGTGGCTGCAGCAGGCGGCGGACGACTCTTCGGAGTTCCAGCGCCAGTTGTGGGCCCGGGAGACGATCCGGTCTCTGGAGGTCGCCAAGGTCCAGGGGGTGACGGTCTACGACGTCGACCTGGAGGCGTTTGCCGCTCGGGTCGAGCCGATGCTCGAAGAAGTTGAAGAGCCGGTGCGCTCGCTGATGCGGCAGATCCAGGAGACCCGGTGAGCCCCCAACCTTCAGAGGAAGATCGACCCATTCCGGCCCACCGGCGCCTCCGGAACGGCTTGACCAAGGGTCTCGAATGGTTCCTGGTGGCCACCATGGCCCTGCTGGTGGTCGACGTGGTGTGGGGAGTCTTCACCCGCTACGCCTTGGGACAACAGGCGAAGTGGTCGGAGGAGCTCGCCCGCTTTCTGCTCATCTGGGTGACCCTCCTGGGAGCGGCGGTGGCCTTCGGCACCAAGGCCCACCTGGGGGTCGACTACTTCGTCAACCGCTTGCACCCGGCGGCCCGCCGATGGACAGCGGTGGTCGCCCACGGCGTGGTTCTCTTCTTCGCCCTGGAAGTGCTCCTCCACGGCGGAGCCCGGGTGGTGAGCGAGGCCCTGGTACTGGAACAGACCACTCCGGCCCTCGGCTGGAAGATGGGCCACGTCTACCTCGCCCTACCGATCTCCGGCCTGTTCGTGGCGCTCTTCACGGTGGAGAACCTGATCGAGACCCTCACCGGTGGCTCGGCGGATCCAGCGGGCTCAGCCCCAGCAAGCAAGGCCCCAGCAGTGGAAGCCCGACCCACCACCGATCCGCGAGCGGAGGAATAGCCCGGTGGGAGCCGTCGCCCTGCTACTAGTCCTCGTCTTCGTCATCCTGCTCTTGCTGGAGGTGCCCATCGCGGTGGCCATCGCGGTGGCCAGCTTCGTCGCCATGCTGGCGGAGGGGGCCGACCCCTCGGTGATGCTGGCGCAGCGCATGGCCAACGGCGTCAACAGCTTCGCCCTGCTGGCCATCCCCTTCTTCGTTCTTTCCGGCTACCTCATGGGCCGCGGCGGCATGGCCCGGCGGCTGATGGACCTGGCGGGAGCTCTCGTCGGCTTCCTGCCGGGGGGCTTGGCCTATGTCAACACCTTGACCTGCATGCTCTTCGGGTCGATCTCCGGCTCCGCCACCGCCGCGGTGTCGTCGGTGGGCGGGTTCATGATCCCGGAGATGAACCGCAAGGGCTACAACCGCGAGTTCAACGTCGCGCTGACCACCACCGCCGCCACCACCGGCCTGATGATCCCGCCCAGCAACATCATGATCGTCTACTCGGTGGCCGCCGGCAGCGTGTCCATCGCCGCCATGTTCATGGCCGGCGTCCTCCCGGGCATCCTCACCGGGCTGTTCATCATGTTCGTCTGCGGCTACGCGGCCTTCCGCCACGGTCACCCGACGGAAGCGCGTTCCTCGGTCAAAGAGATCCTCCTCGCCTTCAAGCGCTCCTTCCTCAGCCTGTTCATGGTGGTGATCGTCATCGGCGGCATTCTGCTGGGCATCTTCACCGCCACCGAGGCGGCGGCCATCGCGGTGGTCTACTCCTTCCTGCTGACGGTGGGGCTCTACCGCGAGATCCGCCTGCGCCAGCTGCGCGGGATTCTGCTGGAAGCGAGCATCACCACCGCCATCGTGATGTTGCTCATCGGCGCCTGCACCGGCATGAGCTGGATCATGACCATCGCCAACATCCCGCAGTCGGTGAGCGCGGCGCTCCTGGGGCTCTCCCACAACCCCATCGTGATCCTCCTCACCATCAACTTCCTGCTGCTGGCGGTGGGCACCTTCATGGACATGACCCCGGCGGTGTTGATCTTCACGCCGATCTTCCTGCCGGTAGCCCAATCCCTGGGCATGCACGAGGTGCACTTCGGGGTGATGCTCATCGCCAACCTGTGCATCGGCCTGTGCACGCCGCCGGTAGGCACCTGCTTGTTCATCGGCTGCGGTGTGGGCAAGACCACCATCGCCAAGGTGTCGCGCCCCATGTTGCCGTTTCTCGCAGCGATGATCCTTGCCCTGCTCTTGATCACCTATCTCCCCTCGCTCTCGCTGTGGCTGCCGGTGCAGACCAAGCAGCTCAAGCAGACCGAGGTGGAGCAATCCCATTTCATGCGGAGCAGTCCTGAGGCCGTCTTGGAGGAGGGTTCCCCAACCGCGGAACCTCCTCGGCCCCAAGACGATCCCCAATCCGAGAACCCCGCAGCGCCCGGAGACAACGCCATGCCGGTAGATGCCACCCAGCCCGAAGACGACACCCTGCCCGAGGAAGGAGGCACCGATGGCCGGCCTTGAGCTGAAACCGAAGGAGTCGTGCCGCTACGACATACTCTCCCTGGGCGAGATCATGCTGCGCTTCGATCCCGGCGAGGGCAGGATCCGCACCACCCGCCACTTCCGGGTCTGGGAGGGGGGCGGAGAGTACAACGTGGCCCGCGGCCTGCGCCGGTGCTTCGGCCAGCGGGCGGCGGTGGTGACCGCCGCGGTGGGCAACGAGCTGGGCCTGCTGCTCGAAGATCTGGTGCTGCAGGGGGGCGTCGACCCTTCCCTTATCCGCTGGGTGCCGTCCGACGGCATGGGCCGGGCGGTGCGCAACGGCTTGAACTTCACCGAGCGGGGGTTCGGCCTGCGGGGCGCCGTCGGCTGCTCCGACCGCGGTCACACCGCCGCCTCCCAGCTGCGGGTGGGAGATATCGACTGGGAACACATCTTCGGCGATCTCGGGGTCCGCTGGTTCCACACCGGCGGCATCTTCGCGGCCCTCTCGGACACCACCGGCGACGTGGTCCTGGAAGCGGCGAAGATCGCCAAAAAGCATGGCACGGTGGTCTCCTACGACCTCAACTACCGCCCCTCCCTGTGGGGTGCCTACGGCGGTCTCGACCGCTGCCGCGAGGTCAACCGGGCCATCGCTCCCTCCCTCGACGTCATCCTCGGCAACGAGGAGGATTTCACCGCCTGCTTGGGACTCGAGGTGGAGGGCGTCGACGACAACCTGGTGGAGCTGGAGGTGAGCGGCTTCAAGAATATGATCCGCACCGCGGTGGCTACCTACCCCAACGTCAAGGCGGTGGCGGCGACCCTCCGCGGCGTCAAGACCGCGACGGTCAACGATTGGGGAGCCATCTGCTGGTACGACGGTGAGTTCCACACCGCCACCCACCGGCCCGACCTGGAGATCCTCGACCGGGTGGGGGGCGGTGATAGCTTTGCTTCCGGCTTCATCTACGGACTCATGGAACTCGAGGACGCGGCCCAAGCGGTGGAATACGGTGCGGCCCACGGCGCCCTGGCGATGACCACCGCGGGGGATACCACCATGGCCTCGCTGGCCGAGGTGGAGAAGGTCGTCCGCGGCGGCGGTGCCCGGGTCGACCGGTGAGGGTCCTCGAAGAGGAGAACGGCGCCGGGCGCCGGGCGAAAGCACTGACCACGGCGAAACGATGCAGAGCGGAAGGGGTTACCTAGTGCAAGACGGTTCAAGGAGCGGTTTGATCCACGAACGCTTCCTGCTGCAAAGCGACGAGGCCGCGCGGCTCTACTTCGACTACGCGGCCGAGCTGCCGATCATCGACTTCCACACTCATCTGCCGCCGGCGGACATCGCTGCCAATCTCAGCTGGGAGAACATCAGCCAGGTCTGGCTCAACGGCGACCATTACAAATGGCGCCAGATGCGCGCCAACGGCATCCCGGAGCGCTTCTGCACCGGCGACGCCACGGACCGGCAGAAATTCGACGCCTTCGCCGGCGTCGTGCCTTATCTGCTGCGCAATCCTCTCTACCATTGGTGCCACCTGGAGCTCGCCCGCTACTTCGGGATCGACGATCTACTGCTCAGCCCCGAGACCGCCGACGAGGTCTGGGAGCGCACCCGGGCGGTCTTCCAAAGCGGCCTCTCCACCCGCTCCCTGATGGAGAACAGCAACGTCCTGGCCCTGTGCACCACCGACGATCCCGTCGATTCCCTCGAGCACCACCGGACGGTGGCCGAGGATGAGAGCTTCGCCCCCCTCCTGCTCCCCGCCTGGCGGCCGGATCGCATCCTGGCGCTGGCGACCCCCCAAGCGTGGAACGAATATCTGGATCAGCTGGCCGCCGTCGCGGACGTGGAGATCACCAGCTACAACGACCTCCTCGACGCCCTCGCCTCGCGCATCGAAGTCTTCCACCAGGCGGGCTGCCGGCTCTCCGACCACGCCCTCGCCACCTGCGTGTTCTCGCCGGCCTCGGCCCAGGAGATTCAAGGCCTCTTCGGCCGCTTGCGGTCCGGAGAATCGCTCTCCTCCACCGAGCGCGATCAGCTGACGACGGCGCTGCTGCTGGAGCTCGGGCGGATGTACCGCGAGAAGGGCTGGACCATGCAGCTCCACATCGGCGCCATCCGCAACCTCAACCGTGCCATGTTCGAGCGGCTGGGTCCTGACTGCGGATACGACTCCATGGGGGACCGGCTCTACGCCGAGCCCCTGGCCCGCCTCCTGGACGCCCTGAGCTCCGCCGGCAACCTGCCCCGGACCATCCTCTACAACGTCAACCCGCGGGACAACGAGATGCTCGCTTCCATGCTCGCCAGCTTCGAGGACGGCTCCATGGCGGGCAAGATGCAGCTCGGCGCCGCCTGGTGGTTCCTGGATCAAAAGGACGGCATGGAGCGTCAGCTCGAAGCCATCTCTCAGATCGGCTCCCTGCGCCGCTTCGTCGGCATGGTCGCCGACAGCCGTTCCTTCCTGTCGTTCACCCGCCACGAATACTTCCGCCGCATCCTGTGCAACCTCCTCGGCGCCGACATGGCCGCCGGGCTGCTGCCCCGGGACTTCGATCTGGTGGGCGACCTGGTGCGGGACGTCTGCTTCCGCAACGCGGCGAGCTACTTCGGATTCGACCTGCCGGAGCATTCCGTGGAGAGCCCCGGCGGCGCGTCAGCCGTGGTCACGCCCTGAGGAGGGCGGCGGTGTTGCGAGAGGAGGCCGGCGTGGCGAAGCTTCCCGGGAAGACGCTCTTCTCGAACGCCGCCGGGCAAGCCTCTTGCGCCCTGATCGCCGTCGGCCTAGCGTTCTTCGCAGCCCTCCTCCTGCCTCACCCAGCGCAGGCCCAGACCGACGCCAAATTCCTCACCGCCGTGGTCGCCCAGGACGGCAGCGGTGACTTCACCACCATCCAGGGGGCCGTGGCCAAGATCGGCATGGGCTCTCCCCAGGAGCCCGCCACCATCTACGTGCGCCAAGGTGTCTACCGGGAGCGGGTCTACGTCCAGCGGGAGAAGCGCTACGTTCGCCTGGTGGGTGAGGACCCCGAGAACACCGTCCTCGTCTACGGGCTCCACGCCAACATCACGGGACCCGACGGCCTCCAGATCGGCACCTTCCGGACCCCCACCCTCTACCTCGACGCCGACGACTTCACCGTCGAGAACTTGACCATCCAAAACGACGCCGGACCGGTGGGGCAAGCGCTGGCGGTGGCCGTCCACGGCGACCGAGTGATCTTTCGCAACAGCCGCTTCCTCGGTCACCAGGACACGATCTTCCTCAACCGGGGCCGACACTACTTCGAAGACTGCCGCATCGAGGGCACGACGGACTTCCTCTTCGGCGGCGCCACCGCCTGGTTCGAGAACTGCGACCTCCACGCCCTGGCCGGCAGCTACCTCACCGCCACCGCCACCCCTCCGGAGTCTGCCTACGGCTTCGTTTTCCACCGCTGCCGGGTGCGGGTGGCCGAGGGCGAGCTGACCTACCTCGGCCGGCCGTGGCGCGATCACGCCGCCACCCTCTTTCTACGCTCGGAGCTGGGCGCAGGAATCCACCCCGAGGGCTGGCACAACTGGGACAAGCCCTGGCGGGAGGCCACCAGCCGCTATCTCGAATACGGCAACACCGGCCCCGGCGCGGACCGCTCCCGGCGCGTCCCCTGGGCGCGGGAGCTGACGCCCAAGGAAGCCCGCTGGATCACCCCGGCCACGGTCTTCGGAGACTGGGACCCGAGCCAGACCCAGCCGGTCCCCTTCGACCCTCCCACGGTCGTAGCGACCCCGCAGGCAGCCTCTGGCGCCCCGACAGTCTTTCTCATCGGTGACTCAACCCTCGCCGACAAACCCGACCTGACGCTCCCCGAGCGCGGCTGGGGCCAGCTCTTTCGCCAGCTGATTCGCCCACCGCTGAGGCTGGAGAACCACGCCGTCAACGGCCGCAGCACCAAATCCTTCCGCGACGAGGGACGCTGGGACGGGGTGCTCGAAGCCCTCTCCCCGGGAGATTGGGTGATCCTCCAATTCGGCCACAACGACCAGAAGTCCCAGGACCCGACCCGCTTCACCGAACCCGACGGCGAGTACCGCACCAACCTCCAGCGATTCGTCCGCGAGACCCGATCCCGCGGCGCCCATCCCATCCTCGCCACCCCGGTGGTGCGGCGCCGGTTCGACGACTCGGGCAAGTTCTACGACACCCACAGCGACTACCCTCGGGTGGTGCGCGAGGTGGCCCGGGAAGAAGGCGTCCCACTGCTCGAGCTGGAGGACGCGACCCGTGCCCTGGTAGAGAACGCGGGGCCCGAGGGCTCCCAATCGCTCTACCTCCACTTCGAGCCCGGTGAGCATCCCCTGTTGCCCGAGGGGCTCCACGACGACACCCACTTCTCCGAGCTCGGCGCGCGCCGGGTCGCCGAACTGGCAGCCCGCGAGATCGCCCGGCTGCAGCTCCCGCTGGCGAAGTATCTGCAGCTCTCCATCCCCCCGCAGGAGGACCGCTGATGAAAGCGGGCATCCTCTACGGCGCTCGGGACATTCGGGTCGGCGAGATTCCCACTCCCACGATCCAACCCGACGAGATCCTGGTGCAGTCGAAGGCCGCCGGCATCTGCGGCACCGACCTCCACATCTACCTGGGGGAGTTCGAAGCCCGGGTCGACTATCCGGTGATCCAGGGGCATGAGCTCGGCGGGGTGGTGGCCGAGGTTGGCTCGGAGGTTCGCGGCTTCGCCGTCGGCGACCGCGTGACGGCGGATCCGGTGATCTCCTGCCACCACTGCACCGCCTGCCGCAGCGGCCAGATCAACGCCTGCCGCACCCTCAAGCTCCTGGGGATCGATCTCGCTGGTGGCTACGGCGAGTACGTCGCGGCGCCGGCCAGCCACGTCTACCGGCTGCCGGATTCGGTGCCCATGACCCACTCGCCGATGGTGGAGATGTACGCCCTGGGCCACCACATCCTTCAGCGCGGCGAGGTCCAGCCCGGCGAAACCGTGGCCATCCTCGGCGCCGGCAAGCTCGGCCTGTCGATTCTCGACGTCCTCTGCCACAGCGCCAGCCCCGGGCTGACCTTGGTCACCGACCTCCAACCCTTCCGCCTCGAAACCGCCCGCCAGCTCGGCGCCGACGTCGCCCTGGACATCCGGGAGGAAGACCCGGTGGAGCGGATCCTGGAGCTCACCGAGGGCGTCGGCGTCGATTGCGTCATCGAAGCGGTGGGCCACTACGAGCTGCCCGAGGGCCAGGAGGCACCCCTGGCCCAGGCCGTCCGCATGATCCGCAGCGGCGGCCGGGTGGTCACCACCGGGCTCGGCGAGCAACTCTCACCGGTCCACTTCAAGACCCTGGTGCTCAAAGAGGCCAGCATCATCGCCTCCCGAGTCACCCGCGGCGAGTTCCCCCGCGCCCTCCAAATGATGAGCCGCGGCCTGCTGCATCCGGAGCTGCTGATCACCGAAGTTCGTCCCCTCGAGGACATCACCCGGGCCTTTGCCCAGGTCGAGGCGGAGGAGCCGCAGACGATCAAAATCGTTCTGGAGCTCTAAGGGCCTTCCCCGGCGGCGAGCACCCCCAACCCCCGCAGCCACTCCCCACACAGCTCCGACCAGCGGGCTACGGGACCCTTGGCGTTGCGGATCCCGAAGCCGTGGCCGCCGGTCTGGAAGACGTGGAGCTCCGACGGCACGCCGGCGGTCTGGAGGGATTGGTAGAGGCGGAGGGCTCCTGCGGCCTTCACCGCCGGGTCGTCGGCGGTCTGGAGGAGAAAGGTTGGGGGCCAATCCTTCGACACGCCGGCGTCGAGGGGATATTGGCTCACCACCTGGCGGAGGCCGGGATAGGTCTCCAGAACCTGCGGACTGAGAAAGTCTTCCGCCACCACGGGGTAGATGAGGATCACGAAATCCGGTCGGGCGCTCTCGATGCTCTCCCCATGAGCCGGCGGGTAGACGGTGGCGTCATGGTGGGCCGCGAGGGAGCCGGCGAGGTGGCCGCCGGCGGAGAATCCGAGAATGCCGATGCGCTGGGGGTCGATACCCAGCAGCTCCGCCCGGTGGCGCAACAGGCGCAGGGCGCGCTGGGCGTCTTGCAGGGGAACGTGGACCGGGGCGCGGTGGCCCTCACCGGGTAGCCGGTACTTGAGCACGAAGACGGTCACCCCGAGGCCGTTGAGCCATTGGGCGATGTCCAACCCCTCCTTGTCCATGACCACCCGCTGGTAGGCACCCCCGGGAGCGACGACCACCGCCGCGCCGTTGGCCACCGCCGCGCCGTTGGCCACCGCCGGCCGGTAGACCCGGAGGGAAGGGCGGAGGATTCGGGTAAAGATGCGGTCGTGAAGGGCCGGGTCCTCGCTGCGCTCGGTGAGCCTTTCCTGCAGCGATAGACCTTCCGAGCCCGGCGCGTCCCCGGGCCAGAGGAGGATCTCCTCGCCCACGAGGGGCACGGCGGCCGGTGGCGCAGGGGCCGCCGCCAGGCCGTGGCTTGCCAGGAGAGCCAGGAAGCTCCCAACAGCGGCTCGAAGCACTCTTCGGTTCGAGAACCGCATCCGGCTGCCTACGGCGACTCTTCCGCCGGCTGGATCACCACGTCGCGCAGTACCAGATCCTCGAGATGGTCGAGAACGCTGGCGCTGCCCACCGCACGGAAGACGCTGTCCCGGACTTCCAGCCCGCGCACCGGGGCGACGTCGAGACCGCGCACGAAGAAGGCGTGCTCGGCCCGATCGACGGTCAGCCGCTCGATCAGGAGGTTGCGCACCACCGGCCGGAACGGACCGTCGGCGCCTTCCTCATATTGCATGTCGATGTGGATGGCGGCGCCGGTCTCGCCGATCTCCACGTCGCGCACGAAGACATTCTCGATCACGCCTCCGCGCACGGCGTTGGTCTTGATACGGATGCCGCGGTCCAGCTCCGGGCTGCTCATGTGGGTTTGCTCGACGAAGACGTCCCGCACGCTGCCGCTCACCTCGCTGCCGATGGTCACTCCTCCGTGGCCGGCGCGCATCTGGCATCCGCGGACCACGATGCGCTCCGACGGCGTATCGAGCCGCCGGCCGTCGGCGTTGCGGCCGGACTTGATGGCGATGCAATCGTCCCCGGTGTCGAAGAAGGAATCCTCGATCAGCACGTCGCTGGAAGACTCCGGGTTGCAGCCGTCGTTGTTGGGGCCGTGGGAGATGATCGTCACGTCCCTCACGATGACGTTTTGAGAAAGCACCGGGTGGATCACCCACATGGGGGCGTTGCGGATCGTGATGCCCTCGATCAGGACGTTCTTGCTGCGATAAGGCTGGAGGAAGGAAGGGCGCAGGTAGTGGCCGGCGCCGTAGACCCGCTCGCTCACCGGCACGCCGGCTTCGGCCTGGGCGAAGAGCTGGTCGCGATCGGGCCTCTGGCTTTGTGGGTGGTCGTCGGCCTTCCATGGCCACCAATGCTCCGGCCCGGCCTGACCGTCGAGGGTGCCCGCGCCGGTGACCGCGATATTCGTCTCCTCGAAGGCGTAGACGAGGGGCGAGTAGTTCATCAACTCGACCCCTTCCCAGCGGCTCAGCACCAGCGGCAGATAGTCGTTGGGATCCTGGCTGAAGCGCAGCGTGGCTCCTTCTTCCAGATGCAGCTCGACGTTGGATTGGAGGTGGATCGGCCCGGTGAGATAGTCCCCCGCCGGAACCACCACCCGGCCACCGCCGGCCTTGGAACAGGCTGCAATGGCCTCACGAATCGCGGCCGTGGCATCGCTCTCCCCGTCACCGACGGCGCCGAAGTCGAGGATCGAGACGTCCCGGTCCGGAAAGGTCGGCGCTTCGATGGCGGCGAGAATGGCGGGAAGGCGCTGCCAAGGATCCGCAGCGCCCGCCGGCGGAGTCTCGCCCCAGGCGGGAAGACCCAGCCAGATCGCCACGAGGGTCGCTGCCAGGCCGGCAGCTGCTTTGGGGTGCTTCCTCATCACTTTCCTCCTCCTCGGAGATCTGCATCTTCGAGTCACGAGAAGGATTCTCGGTCCTCGGGTCGAATCACTCGATTTCCGCGCTCGCCAACAGGAACGCACCGACGCCATGGGCATCGCTGATCACCACGTCGGTGGACACGTAATAGTCGTAGGTACCGTCGCGGTAGGGATCGCCGCCGAGGCCGGCGCTGCGGCACACGTTGCGGATCTGCATTCGCCCGGTCTCCTTGGGGCCACCCCGGGGATCCCAATCCACCAGCTCGTCGACCAGGCCGAAGAAGCTCTCCTGCGCCAGCTCCCGATAGCGCGAGTCGAGCATGCCCAGGCGCGCGCCCTTGGCCCAGGCGTAGGCGATCATCGCCGAGCCGGAGGCCTCCAGGAAGTTGCCCTCCCGGCCTCCCTGGTCGGGCACCTGCCACCAGATCTTGCTGCGCTCGTCCTGCACCGCCAGCAGCGCCTGGCTCAAATCATCGAGCATGCCCGCTAGCTGCTCTCGGCCTCCGTGATCCGGAGGGAAGTGCTCGTAGGTATCCACCAGCGACATGGAATACCAACCGAGGGAGCGGGTCCAGAAACCCGGCGAGCGCCCTGTCTCCGGATCCGACCAGCGCTGCACGCGGCTCTCATCCCAGCCGTGGAAGAGCAGGCCCGTCTTCGGATCCCGCAGCTTCGAATAGCTCTCCTGGAACTGGCTGAGAAGATCGTCGAAAGCTCCCGGCTGATCAAACCGCGCCGCGTACTCGGCGTAGAACGGCGCCCCCATGTAGAGCCCGTCGAGCCAGACCTGCCACGGATATTTGCGCTTGTGCCAGAAGACCCCGTTGTGGGTGCGCGGCTGCCACTCGAGCTGCCGCCGCAGCCCCTCGATGGCGCCCCGGTAACGCTCGTCGCCGGATTCCTCCAGGAGCGGGAAGAGCAGCTTGCCGGAGTTGATGGAGTCAATGTTGTACTCGTCCAGGGCCAGCGTGCGGATGCTGCCGTCGGCCTCGACGTAGTGGTCGACATACTCCTTCATGTACCGGTAGTACTCGGGGCTCCCGTGCTTCTGGTAGAGCCGGTACATGCCGAGGGTCACCAGGCCCTGGGTGTAAGCCCAGCGGTACTCCCCGTCGGATTTGCGCATGCTCCAGGCCTGCGGAAACTCGGCCATGGTGCTCTCCGCCAGCCGCTGGCCCCAGGTCTGGGAGCTCTCCCGGGAGCTCTCGTTCCGAGGATCTTCAGCGTCTGCAGCTCGCGCATCGGGAATCGGAGCCAGCATCAGCCCCAAACCCAGGAGAGCAGTCCAAACGAACAACCTTGCCACCGGTAGCATTGGGCCGTACTATACCAGTCGGAGGCAAGAAGATGAGCACGGAAATCGGCTGAGCGGACACTCCACCCATGCCCCTGAATCAATACACCGAGAACCCCCGCTACCTCCGCCTGCACGAGGACGACAACGTCGCCGTGGTGATCAACCAAGGCGGCGTCTCCCCCGGTTCGGTCTTCGAAGACGGCTTCCGCGCGGAGGAAGCCGTTCCCCAAAGCCACAAGATCGCCCTCCGGCCCATCGCCGAGGGGGAGGCGGTGCGGCGCTACGGTCAGGTCATCGGCACCGCCCGCCGCGACCTCGGCGCCGGAACCTGGGTGAAGGAGGTGGATCTCGACCTCCCCACCCCACCGGCCCTCGGCGCGCTGCCCCGCAGCACCGCCGTTCCAGCCCCGGCGGAGCCTCTGGAGGGCTATACCTTCGAAGGCTACAAGAACCCCGACGGCAGCGTCGGCACCCGCAACATCCTGGGCATCACCACCACCGTGCAATGCGTCACCGGAGTGCTGGAGCATGCCGTCCGGAAGATCCGCGAGGAGCTCCTACCGCGCTACCCCCACGTCGACGACGTCGTCGCCCTGACCCACTCCTTCGGCTGCGGCATCGCCTTCGATTCGAAAGACTCCCAGATCCCCATCCGCACGGTGCGCAACCTCGCCCGCAACCCCAACCTCGGTGGTCAGGCGATGGTGGTGGGTCTGGGCTGCGAGATGCTGCAGCCCGCGCAGATCATCGCCGACGACGACCGGGATCTCGACCACGAGGGGAAGTGGCTCTACCGGCTGCAGGAGTCGAGCACCGGCTTCACCGGCATGATCGAGCAGATCCTCGCCATGGCCGAACGCCGGCTGGACAAGCTCAACCAGCGGCGCCGGGAGACGTGCCCCGCCTCCGCCCTGGTTCTCGGCATGCAGTGCGGGGGCAGCGACGGTTTCTCCGGCATCACGGCCAACCCGGCCCTGGGCTTTGCTTCGGATCTACTGGTGCGCGCCGGCGCGACGGTGATGTTCTCGGAGGTCACCGAGGTCCGCGACGCGGTGCACCTGCTGAGCGCCCGCGCCGAGACCGAGGAGGTGGCTCAGGCCCTCATCGACGAGATGGATTGGTACGACCAGTACTTGGCCCGCGGCTCCAGCAACCGCGCCGCCAACACGTCCCCGGGCAACAAGGCCGGCGGGCTGTCGAATATCGTGGAAAAGGCCCTGGGTGCCACGGTCAAGTCCGGCCATTCGGCGATCCGCGGCGTCATTGGCCCCGGAGAGCGCCGCCGCACTCACGGTCTAAACTTCTGCGCCACCCCCGCCGGCGACTTCGTCTGCGGCACCCTCCAACTCGCCGCCGGTATGAACCTCCACGTCTTCACCACCGGCCGGGGCACTCCCTACGGTCTGGCCATGGCCCCGGTGATCAAGGTCAGCTCCCGCACCGAGCTCGCCCAACGCTGGCCCGACCTCATCGACGTCGACGCCGGCCGCATCGCCACCGGCGAGGCCACCGTCGAAGAGCTCGGCTGGGAGCTCTTCCACTACTATCTCGACGTCGCCAGCGGCAAGCAGAAGCCCTGGGCCGAGCAGCACCGGCTGCACAATGATCTGGTGCTCTTCAATCCGGCACCGTTGACTTGAGGGGTGAAAGAGGTCGCGGGCTGCATCAGCCGGCCCCATGACCGGTGCGGCTATTTCTCCAGATACTCTTTGAGCTTCCGCAACAGCCCTTCGTTGGCGGGAATGAAGAACTCCATCAGCTTGTCGTAGGCGGGCAAGTCCCGATACCCCACGCCGTACGAACGAATCCGGGTCCGCGCTTCCCCTTCCGCGTCGAAGACGATGACGTTCATCAGGTTTCCGGCGTCCTCCTTCATCACCTCCGGCCACCGTTCCGAGAGCTCGGCCTGGAGGGTGAGGATCTGTTCGGGCACGTAGTTCACGATGTGCACTACGTTCGTCCCCGGGTCGCCAATCTTGCCTTCAGCGGCGTAGTGCGTCCGGATCTCGCCCCCGATGCGAAGATCGACCTCCGCCACCGGCGCTGCCCACGCCTGCCAGCCGGCCCCGGTGGTATACGCCTCCCAGACCCGCGCCACCGGCGCCTCCACCACGAGTTCCTGCAACAGAATCAATTCCCCCGCGTCGGTCTTGAGGACCTCGCTCCGCACCCCCTCGCCCTCTGCCGCCCCAACCGCGGGCACCAGCAAAACCGCACACAGAATCGCGCTCAAC
This sequence comes from Acidobacteriota bacterium, assembly GCA_034211275.1. Classification (NCBI taxonomy): domain Bacteria; kingdom Pseudomonadati; phylum Acidobacteriota; species Acidobacteriota bacterium. The sequence continues at coordinate 951 of JAXHTF010000131.1, read as the reverse complement.
ACCCTCAACATCTTAATCATCATAGCTTTCCTCTCCAGGGCGCCATCCGCCCCGTCGGTCGATTCTCTCGCCGCGCAGCCGCGGCCACCTCAGCGGTCAGAGTAGCACCTGCCAAATCATGGGGCGACGGCCGTCAACTGCCGGAGGATGGCCGCGATGTGGACTGCCCCCGTATCGACGAGCGGAACGCCGGCAACGCTCTCGCTGCTCACCAGGAGCGGGAGCTCCGTGCCCGCCAAGAGAACTGCATCGACCCCCTGCTCGCGCTCGAGATCTGCGATCAGGCGCTGGACTCCCTCCCGCGTCTCGTCCCGAAACACGCCCTTCAAGAGTTCTCCGAGATAGCGTTCCTGCAACCAGTCTCGATCTTCGGCTGGAGGAACGACCACCTCGATGCCGATCCGCGAATAAGTCTTCTGGTAGAAGGTCGAGCCCATGGTAAACCCGGTCCCCAAGAGCCCCACCCGGCCATACCCCTCCGCCCGAGCATTCTCCGCCGCCGCTTCCACAATGCTGACGAGGGGAAGAGGCGAGCGGTCCGCCAGCGCATCAAACACAAGATGAGGAGTGTTCGCGGCCATCGCCGCAAGGTCACACCCGGCGCGTTTCAGACGATGCAGCGATTCCAGAAGATATTCGACCAGCCCATCGTGATCGTTCCGCACGAGCTCAATGCCGCGATTGACATCGAGACTATCGATGAGCACCGCAGGCAACGTATCCGGCTGGATCTCGACCCAGCTTTGGATGATCTTGCGGTAGTAGTCGATGGTGGATTCGGGCCCCAGCCCCCCGACGAGTCCGAGTCGTTTCATGGTAGGTCCTTATTTCTGCTTTGCGTCCCCAAGGGGGAGCGCTACATTCGCCGTCTTCCCCGGCACCCCTGCATCCCGAGTCCCCACCGCGCTCGGGCCTAGAAGAAGAGAGCTGGCCGAGGTGAGTGGACCGTAC
>JAXHTF010000130.1 GCA_034211275.1 Acidobacteriota bacterium | reverse complement strand
CCAACATGTAGGGCGACTCCTGGCCCGGCTCCAGACCGAAGTACTCCGAGGCCCGCTCCGCCAGGACCACCGGTGCAAAGGGGCGGAAGGATTCGCGGAATTTGATCTTGCGGTTCATCACCGACTGCATCTCCGGCTGGCGGGGATTTCCCAGGATGCTGCGGTTGCCCAGAGCCCGGGGGCCGAACTCCATGCGTCCCTGGAACCAGCCCAACACCTTGTCTTCGGCGAGCAGCTGGGCAGCCTGGTGGCACAGCTCCCGCTCATCCGGAAGGGAGCGGTAGTGGGCACCGGTGGAGGCCAGGAAGGCTTCGATGGCTTGGTCGTCGAAGGCCGGTCCGAGGAGGGATCCGCGTTGGTCGTCGTGGGGTGCTTGGAGGTCTTCGGGGGTGCGACCCTCGCCCTGCGGCGGAGGCTGCCTGGGGTTGTCGAGGAGCTGATACCAGGTGAAGAGGGCCACCCCCAGGGCACCGCCGGCGTCTCCGGCGGCGGGTTGCACCCACAGCCGCTGGAAGGGGCCTTCCCGCAGGATGCGGCCGTTGGCGACGCAGTTGAGGGCGACGCCGCCGGCCAGACAGAGATCGCTGAGCCCGGTCTCCCGGTGCACGTGGCGGACCACCTTCAGCACGATCTCCTCCGTCACCAGCTGGATCGACGCCGCCAGATCCATCTCCCGCTGCCCCAGGGGCGACTCCGGCTGCCGCGGCGGGCCACCGAAGAGGCGGTGCAGCTTGGGAGAGGTCATGGTCAGGCCCTGGCAGTAGTTGAAGTAGGTCTGGTCGAGATGGAAGGAGCCGTCCTCCCGCACATCCACCAGATGCTCGAGGATGGCTTCGGCGAAACGCGGCTCGCCGTAGGGGGCCAATCCCATGAGCTTGTACTCGCCGGAGTTGACGCGGAAACCGCAGTAATAAGTGAAGGCGGAGTAGAGCAGCCCCAGGGAGTGGGGAAAGCGGAGCTCGTGGGTGAGCTCAAGGCGATTGCCGCGGCCGGTGCCGTAGGCCGCGGTCGCCCATTCCCCGACGCCGTCCAGGGTGAGCACCGCCGCTTCTTCGAAAGGGGAGGGGAAGAAGGCGCTGGCGGCATGGGCCTCGTGGTGCTCGGTGAAGACGAAGCGCTTGCGATAGCCACGGTGCTTCTCGCTGCCCGGCCGGGGGACACCGTTCTTGGCGATGCGGTCCAGGCCCCGGCGCATTTCCCGGGGCAGGTGCAGCTTCTGGCGCAGCCACAGGGGCATGGCCTGGAGGAAGGAGCGGAATCCCGCCGGGGCGACGGCGAGATAGGTCTCCAGCAGGCGGTCGAATTTGAGGAAGGGTTTGTCGTAGAAGCCCACCAGATCCAGATCCTCGGGCCTCAGGCCGGCTTCCGCCAGGCAATATTCCATCGCCCGCTGGGGTAGCACGTGGTCGTGCTTGACGCGGGTGAAGCGCTCCTCCTGGGCCGCCGCCACGATCTCGCCGTCCACCACCAGGGCGGCGGCGGAGTCGTGGTAGAAGGCGGAGATGCCGAGGATGGCGGTCATAAATCGGAACCGTGGAATGGGAGCCTTGGGATTGGGGCGCGGTGCGGATCTGCGGTAGCGGTGGACAAGGAAAACCGGTGGGGTAGTCTACCCCGAAACCGGAGGCCATCCCGCCGCCGGATTGCTCATCGGAGGTTCTTGCCCATGTTCCAGCCCGACACTCTCGACGGACAGCGCATCCTGATCACCGGCGGCGGCACCGGCCTCGGCCGGGCCATGGCGGAACGGATGGGGGCGCTCGGAGCCGAGATCGCCGTCTTGGGGCGCCGCACCGCGCCGCTGGAGGAAACCGTGGCGGCCATCGAGAAGGCCGGCGGCAAGGCCGCTTGGGCCTCGGCGGACGTGCGCGATCCCGAGCAGATCGCCGCCGCGGTGGATCGGGTGGAGGAGGCGCTGGGGCCGCTCACCGGCCTGGTCAACAATGCCGCGGGCAACTTTCTGGCGTGCACCGAAGACCTCTCCGCCAACGCCTTCAACGCGGTGGTGCAGATCGTCCTCAACGGCACCTTCCACACCACCCAGGAGCTGGGGCGCCGGTGGATCGAGCGCGGCGACGGCGGCACCGTGCTGTCCATCGTCACCACCTACGCCTGGACCGGCTCCCCCTTCGTGGTGCCCAGCGCCTGTGCCAAGGCCGGAGTGCTGGCCCTGACCCGCTCGTTGGCGGTGGAGTGGGCGACCTATGGAATCCGCAGCAACGCCATCGCCCCCGGGCCGTTTCCCACCGAGGGGGCCTTCTCGCGCCTGATGCCGGAGCCGATGGTGGAGGAAGCCCGCCGCGCGGTGCCCATGAAGCGCTTCGGCGAGCCCCGGGAGCTGGCGGACCTGGCGGTCTACCTGATGTCCCCCATGGCCGCCTTCCTCAACGGCGAGTGCGTGGTCATCGACGGCGGTGAGTGGCTGCACCAGGGCCAGGAATTCAGCCGCTTCACCGACCTGCCCCGGGAGCAGGTCAAGGGAATGCTGGAGCAGCTGAAGCCGAAGAAGTGACGAGGTCAGGCCTCTCTTGAGGGTTGGGCTTCGCTTAGAGACCGGCTAGGGCGTTGCGGATCTCGTGGCCCAAGAGGTCGAGGCCGAAGGGCTTGCGCAGGAAGGTGCTGGCGCCGGCGGTGAGCAGGGAGGCGGCGAGCTGGTCGCGCTCGCCGCTACTGCACAGGATGATCTTGAGCTCCGGCCGGGCGTCCACCAGCTCGTAGAAGGTGTCCCGGCTGCCCAGCTGGGAGAGATTCATCGCGAGCACCGCCAGGTGAATGGCGCCGGCGTAGTTTCGCGCCACCTCCACCGCCTTGGGGCCGCTGGCGGCGGTGAGCACCCGATAGCCCAACAGCTCCAGGAACTCACGGGTGACGGAGATAAAGACCTCTTCCTCATCCACCAGCAGGATGGTCTCAGTGCCTTTGGGGGCGGTGGTGCCGGTACCGGGGGCGGGGGCGCCCCGGAGCTCCAGGTCGAGGGCGGGGATGAAGACCCGCACCCGGGTGCCCCGTTCGGGCTGGCTGAGGACCTCGATATAGCCGCTGTGGTGCTGGACGATGCCCCACACCGCCGCCATGCCCAGGCCGCGGCCCTGGAATTTGGTGGTGAAGAAGGGGGTGAAGATCTTGGCCTGCATCTGGGCGTTCATGCCGCAGCCGTCGTCCACCACCTCCAAGCACACATAGCGACCAGGCTGGAGGTCCTCCGGCAGCCCGGCCATGGGCCGGTCGACGTTGAGGTTGCGGGTGGAGAGCACCACCGAGCCGCGGGTGTCCACGGCCTCCAGGGCATTGCTCAGCAAATTGGTCACCAGCTGCACCATCTGGGTGGGATCGGCGGAGACCTTCCAGAGGTTGGAGGTGGTTTCCCGCTGCACCCGGACCTCCGGGCCGATCTCCGCCTCGAAGCTCTGCACCGCCTCCCGCAGGCTGTCGTTGAGGCTCATCACCACCGGCTGATACTGACCGCGGCGGGCGAAGGCCAGTAGTTGCTGCACCACCTCGCTGGCGCGCTGGGCCTGCTGGGAGATGAGCTGCAGCCGACCGATGGCGTCGGGGCGGTCCTCGAGGCGCATCTGGAGCAGCTCTGTGTTGCCCAGAACGCCGAAGAGGAGGTTGTTGAATTGGTGCGCGACGCCGGAGGCGAGGGTGGCGGTGGCATCCAACCGGGCGGCTTCCTGGAGTGCCGCCTGGCTGCGCTGGCGGTCGGTGGTGTCGCGCATGATGCAGGTGAGCACCAGCTCCTTGCCGGTGAAGGAGCGGGAGAAGGAAACCTCCACCGGGGTTTCCCGCCCGTCTTTGCGCAGAGCCACCATCTCCAACGGCTTGCGTTCCGGATTGCCGCTGGCGGCGGCTTCCACCTGATGATCGAAATGCTCTCGGAAACGTGCCGGCACCAGATTGAAGACCTCCAGCCGCGTGGCCTCCTGGGCGTCATAGCCGAGAATCTCGTGGGCGCTGCGGTTCCACAGCAGGATCCGGCCCTCGCGGTCGAAGCTGATGATGGCGTCGCTGGCGGACTCGGTGATTTCCCGCAGCCGCTCCTCGCTCTGCCGGAGCGCTTCCTGGGAGCGCTGCTGGGCCCGTTCCAGGCGATGCTTGTCCAGCAGCCGCTCGATGACCGAGGGGATGAGGCGGATGTAGCCGCCTTCGGTGTCCTTGACGATGTAGTCGTCGGCACCGAGTTTGAGCGCCTCCACCGCCAAGGATTCGTCGCCGTTGGCGGTGAGCATGATGAGGGGCGGGACCTTGCCGAGGGCGGCCAGGTGACTGATCACCTCCAGGCCGTCGAGGCCCGGCATCTTGTAGTCCACCGCCAGCACGTCGTAGTGGCCCTCGGAGAATCGGCTCAAGCCGGCGTTGCCGTCGGAGGCCAGGTCGACTTCGTAGCCGGCCCGCTCCAGATGCCTCTGAAAGAGCCGGGCGAGGCCGGCGTCGTCCTCCATGTAGAGAACTCGCACGGTCTCTTCCGCCGACCCAAGAGGGTGGTCGGGACGAGATTCAGGTGGAGATGGGCTAGTCATGCTCGCCGTCGTCCGCGCTCGGGGACACGGTGCTCAGGAACGCTGGGCTCAGGCAGGCGGAGCTCAGGGTGCCAGGGCTCGAGGGTCAATTTCCGTTGGGTACTTTGACGATGGACAGCATCTGACCGAGCCGGCGAAGGGTCTCGGTGAACTCCAGATAGTTCACCGGCTTGGTGACGAAGATGCTGCAGCCCAGCTCGTAACAGCGGTCGACCTCGCGGCTGTCCTCGGTGGTGGTGAGCACCACGACCGGAATCCGTTGAGTGACCGGGTCGGACTTCACCCGCCGCAGGACCTGATAGCCGTCCAGCCCCGGAAGGTTCAGATCGAGGAGCACCATCAGGCGATGGGGCCGCTCGGTCTCCGAGTACTGGCCACGGCAGAACAAGTAGTCGATGGCGGTTTGCCCGTCGGTGAGCTGGACGATGTCGTTGGTCACCTCGTTGCGGCGGAGATTCTTCTCGATCAACCGCGCGTGTCCTGGGTCGTCCTCGACCAACAGGATGGTGACCGGTGCTACTTCCGGCATAGGGCCCGTCTTTCAGCGATTCTATTCAGTGATCTCGTGCTGCCCGGTGCTCCGTGCAAGGCGGAGGGCTCCGTGCGAGGCGGAGGCCAGACCATGCTCAGGCTGTCTCCAGGCTTCGGCGACGGAATCCAAGTGAAAACGAAATTATACCCCAACTCTGCCCCCTGTGGAGCATGAATTCGGTATGAGAATATCAGCTAGGTTCCAGCGGTATAGCTTCGAGGTGCGCTAAGCCAAGGTATTTGTTATTACGACATATCTTTGGTATGTTGATCGGCTGTGTACGTTCAGTGCCGGCAGGTATTTCAACCAGGAGGTCCAGATGCATTCAGGTCAGGAATGGGAGATGGGAGTTCGGTGGATTCGCCGCACTGCGCAGGTGCTGGCGCTGGCGGCGTTGATGGTGGGCACGCTCTGGACGAGCGGGCTGGAGGCTGCGGATTGGCCGAAGATTTCTGATGCTGAGAGAGCATTGACCGAGGCCCCCGGATTCTCCGAAGCCAGCGCCGTGGTGCTGCTCAGCCAAGGGGTTCTGACCATCGACCGGGAGGCGCGCTCCTCTTCTCTGGACGTCTATCACCGGATCAAGATTCTCAAGGAGGATGGCCTCGAGTACGCCAACGGGGAGCTGCTCTCTTCGCGCTTCCGCCGCCTCAAAGGTCTCGAAGGCCGCACCCACAAGCCCGATGGGACTATCGCCGAGTTGCCCGACGAGGCGACCTTCACGGAACGCTACTCGGAGATCTACAAGCGCCAGGTGCACACCTTCGCCATGCCCGAGGTGGAGGTGGGGTCCATCGTCGAATACCGCTACCGGGTGTACTTCGATTCGATCCTGTACAGCGATCCCTGGTTCTTCCAGGAGTCGATTCCGGTGCTGCGGAGTGAGTTCACCCTCGACAAGCCGCAGAATATCGGCTTCGTGCCCCATCAGTTGGTGAGCCCTCAATTCCAGGTGCAGGTGACCTCGAAGGACGGCCCCCGGGGGGCGATCCTGACCTACGCGCTGGAGGATCTGCCGCCGATCCCCATCGAGCCTGCCAGCTATCCCTTCGAGGACCTGTCGAGCCAGATCCTCTTCCTGCCCTACGAGGTCTACTACAGCGGCCAGAAGATCACCCTGCTCAAGGATTGGCAGCGGGCCATCGAGATCTTCGAGGGCTCCGGGGACCGGGGCACTTACAGCGGAGCCCGGCGCAAGGACCGCAAGTCGAAGGCGCAGGCCAAGAGCCTGGTGGGCTCGGCTCGGGAGCCGCGGGAGAAGGCCCTGGCCGTCTATCGCTGGGTGCGGGACGAGATCGATCTGCAGCCGATTCTCGGCATCGGTCTACCGGAGGTCACCTGCGACAAGATCCTCGAGCGGGGCAGTGGCGATTTCATGGAGAAGACCATTCTCTTGGAGTGCATGCTCGACGCCGTCGGTCTCGACGCCCGGCTCGGCTGGAGCCGGCCCCGCAACCTCGGTCGCGTCCACCGCAGCATCCCCAATCCCTACCAATTCGACATCCCGGTGGTGGAGGTGTGGCTGGGCAACGAGCGGGTCTTCCTCGACGCCTCGGTGCCGGAGATCGCCTTCGGTGGCCTGCGGGCGTGGATGGAGGGGGCGGACTGCCTGTTGGTGGACGCCAAGGAGCCGGAGTGGGCGACCCTGCCGACCTCCGCTCCGGAGTCCAACCTGCGCCACGCCACCGTCGACTTGCAGGTGACGGCGGACGGCGGAGTCAGCGGGACCGGCCGACTGGAGCTCACCGGGCTCCACGCCCAGCTGGAGATGGACCGCTCGGCGGACGAGGCGGAGATCCAGCAGGGCTGGCAGGAGTGGCTGGAGGAGCGCTGGTCCGGCTTCGACATCGCCGACGTCACCGTGAAGTCGGACGTGGCCGCTCGCCAGATTGTGGTGACCTGGAGCCAGGCCCAGCGGGAGGAGGAGATTCTCGGGGACGAGGTCACCCTGCGACCGGCGCGGCCCCTGGGATTGGTGGAGAATCCCTTCACGCTGACCCCGGACCGCCGGCGAACACCGGTGCTGCTGGCCTTCGCCGACGTGGACGAGGTGGAGCTGACCCTCCGCTGGCCCGAGGGCTGGAGCCTCGACGCCACCCCCCGGGTGGCCAACCTCGACAACGCCGCCGGTTCCATCGTCACCCAGGCGCAGGTGAATCCGGCGGAGCGCACCCTGACCTACTCCCGACGCCTGGAGATCTCCGACATCGAGTTCTCCGGCCCCGGGGAGTACGGGCAGCTCTACAGCCTCTACGACCTCGCCTTCCGCAGCGACGCGGAGGCCGTGGCGCTGATCCTGGAGTAGGGTGGTGGCGACTCGGGGGACCCGGCCCGCTGCTAGCTTTCCGGTACGTCGGCGCCTCGTCCGGCAGCACCGGCTGCTCGCGTGGCTTGGGCCGCTGGCGGTGGGGCTCGTGCTCTGCCTGGTGGCGGCGGAGGCTTCGGCGGCGGTAATTCGTCAGCGGACGGTCGAGCTGCGGCCGGAGCAGGCCAGTGCCACGGCCGCCGACGTCACCGATCTGGCCGCCGCAGGCAGGGGCTTCTTCCAAGAGGAGACCCTGGAGGTGCTGTTGGAGGATCGCGCCGACCTCGAGAGCTGGCGCCGCTACCCCTTGGTGGTGGACGAGCAGGTGGAGATCGAGGAGCTGGAGGCCCGGGTCCTCGACGCCGAGGGAAGGGTGGTGGCCAAGGCCGGCAAGCGCAAATTGGAGGAGGCGGGAGCGGCGCGGTCGGTGGGGGAGCTCTACACCTCGCGGCGGCTGATGATCCTACCGCTGGAGAACCTGGAAGTGGGCCACTCGGTGCATCTGCGGGTGCTCACCCGGGAGCGGCCGGTCTTCGCCGGTACCACCCTCGGTCTGCAGTGGGACGAGCCCCAGCTGCGCCTGCGGGTGCGGGTGGCGCCGGGGTTCTCGGCGCTGCGCTGGAACCTGCGGGGAGATCCGGAGCTCTTCCACATCCGCGCCGGTGAGGACGGCTCCCTGGAGTTGGTGGCCGAGGGATTGGAGGCCTACGACCCGCCGCCCCACACCGCCGAGGAGAGCGTTCCGCTGTTACAGCTTGCCTGGGGCCCGGCTCGAGAGTGGCAGGACGTGGGCCGCTGGTATGAGGCCTTCGCGCCGGCAGGGGAACCGGCCTCGTCGGTGCAAGAGCTGGCGCAGCAGCTGACCGCTGCCTCCGACGGTACTTGGGCCCGGGCGGAGGTGTTGACCGAGTACGTTCAGCAGCGGGTGCGCTACGAGGCGGTGCAGATCGGCGAGGGGGGCTGGCGTCCATCGCCGGCGGAGGAGGTAGCGGGCCGGGGCTGGGGCGATTGCAAGGACAAGAGCCGCCTGCTCCTGGATCTGCTGGCGGCGGTGGGGATCCGCGGCCACATGGCGCTGCTGCAGGTGGGAGATGGAGCGGCCCTAGATCCCGACTTTCCCACCGCCTTCCAGTTCAATCACGCCATCGTCGCCATTCCGGCGTCGGAGCTGGCGGGGGCGAGAGAGGACGGCACTGGCGGTACGGACCTGGCCAAGGAAGCTCCCGTTTCCGACGGGCTGTTGTGGATCGACCCCACGGCCCCCGTGGGCGGACTGAGCTGGCTCATTCCATCGAGTCAGAACCGCAAGGCGCTGCTGATAGACGGCGATCGCAGCCGGCTGGTCTCGACCCCGGACGGCAGCCATCTGGAGGAGACCCGGTTGGTGGTGGAGGGGAAGGTTGGCCCCAGCGGCGAGCTGGTGGGAGAGGTACGGCTGGTGCTCTACGGCCGCGCTGCGCTCCCTTGGCTCAAGCGCCTGGAGAGCGAGCAGAACCGGGAAGTGCGGGATGCCTTCGATCACTTCTTGAAGAATTGGTGGCCTGGTGCACAGGTGGGGGCCATGCGCTGGGCACGGGTTCCGGAGGCGGTGCCGGCGGTGACCCTGCGTGCCGAGGTGACGGCGGGCTCCTTGGCGGGCGGCTCCGGTGGTCGCCGATGGGTCCGACCGCCGGCCATGCGCTCGTTCCCGGCGCCGCGGCATCTGGAGGAACGGCAGACACCGGTGGTCCTCAGCCCTGGATTGGTGAGCTCTACTTTCAAGCTCTCCCTGCCGGACGGTTGGTGTGGGGCCGAGGAAGACTTTCAGGAGCTGAGCAAGAGCGTCGGCCGATTTCAGCAGAAAGTGGGGACCGAAGACGGCTTGTTGGTCCTCCATCGGGAGGCGGAGACCCTCCAGCAGCGGGTGGAGGGTGCGGCTCTCGCCGAGCTGGCGGAGCTGGCGCTGGCGGAGAACCGCGCGACTCGGCGGCGGGTGAGGCTGCGGTGTCCGGAAGGGGCCTCGGAGGCCGGCTCAGCTCTTCGGTAGGGGCTCGCCGGCGAGCACCGCCAGATAGCTGCGGACGGCGCGGTCCCAACCCATCTCCAGCGCGTCGCAGGTCAGAGCATGGCCGATGGAGACCTCTTGCAGCCCCGGTAGGTGACGGAAGCGGGGCAGATTCTCCAGATCCAGATCGTGGCCGGCGTTGAGCCCCAGGCCGAGCTCGGTGGCGCGCCGGGCGGCGGCTTCGTAGAGGGCGTAGGATTCGTCTCCCCGGCCCGCGGCGCAGGCTTCGGCATAGGGCCCGGTGTAGAGCTCCACGCGATCGGCGCCGGCGTCTCGGGCGGCCTCCAGGGGCTCCAGGGCGGTTTCCATGAAGAGCGAGACCCGGGCGCCGAAGCTCTGCAGCTCGGCGATGATCTCTCCCAAGAACTTCCTCTGACCGGCGGCATCCCAGCCGGCGTTGCTGGTGAGCACGTCCGGCGGATCCGGCACCAGGGTTGCCTGGTCCGGCCGGGCTTCGCGGATGATCTCCACGTAGCGGCGATCCGGATAGCCCTCGATGTTGAGCTCCACCCCCGCCTGTCGCACCACCGGCACGAGATCGAAGACGTCACGGGCGCGGATGTGCCGCTCGTCGGGGCGCGGATGGACGGTGATGCCGTAGGCGCCGGCATCGATGGCGGCCTGGGCGAAGGCCACCACCGACGGGCGCTCGCCGCCGCGGGCGTTGCGCAGGGTGGCGATCTTGTTGACGTTGACGCTGAGCTCGACCATGGCTTCTTTCTCTCGCTGGGGTTCTTCTCTCGGTGGGTTGGAAGCCCCGGAAAACAATCTCTGGAACGGTTCCTCGGCCGACGACTAGAGACGCCGGGGCGAGGTGGGCTTGGCCGCGACGTCGGGGCGTTCCGGCTCCGGGGTGAAGTCCTCTCCGGGATTGATGTAGCGGTCCGCCTCGATGCGGTACTGCGTATCGTACAGCGCTTTGTAGCGGCCGCCGAGAGCGATGAGCTCCTGGTGATTGCCGCGCTCGACAATCTTCCCGTCGTCCATCACCAGAATCTGGTCGGCGCCCAGGATGGTGGACAGGCGGTGGGCGATGACGAAGGTGGTACGGCCCCGGAGCAGCGCCCGCAGGCCGTCCTGGATCTTCATCTCGCTCTCGCTGTCGAGGCTGGAGGTGGCCTCGTCGAGGATCAGGATGCGGGGGTCGGCGAGGATCGCCCGGGCGATGGCGAGGCGCTGGCGCTGGCCGCCGGAGACCTTCACCCCGCGTTCGCCGATGACCGTGTCGTAGCCGTCGGAGAAGCCTTGGACGAACTCTTCGCAGTGGGCGATGCGGGCGGCCTCGCGGATCTCCTCGAGGGTGGCTCCGGGACGGCTGTAGGCGATGTTCTCCTTCACCGTGCCGTCGAAGAGGAAGTTGTCCTGGAGCACGATGCCCAGCTGGGAGCGGAAGTCCCGCAGCCGCACCTCCGCCAGGTCGTGGCCGTCGACGGTGACCCGGCCCCGGTGCGGGCGGTTGAAGGCCATGACCAGGGAGATGAGGGTGCTCTTGCCGGCGCCGCTGGGGCCCACCAGGGCGGTGGTGGTGCCCGCCGGAGCGGTGAAGCTGACGTCCCGCAGCACCGGCATGTCCTCGTTATATTCGAACCACACGGTCTCGAAGGCGACGTCGCCGCGCACTCGGGGTAGGGGCTGGCGGCTCTGATCTTCCTCGTCCTCGGTGGTCTCGGCGAAGATCTCCCGCACCCGGTCGAGGCCGGCGAAGGCCTCGGTGATCTGGGTGCCGATGCTGCTGATCTGGATCAGCGGCGCCACCAGCAGGCCGGTGAACATGACATAGGCGAAGATGTCACCCAACGTCATGCGCCCGGCGAGAACCTCCCGGGCGCCCACCACGCTCATCCCCAGCCCCACCAGTCCGAAGAGCAGGCTGGAGAGGGAGGTGACGCTGGAGACGCCGATCATGGATTGCACGATGTTGCGCAGCAGCCGGTGGGCGCTGTGGGCGAAGGCCCGGCTCTCCCGCTTCTCGGCGGTGTAGGCCTTGACCACCCGGATACCACCGAGCATCTCCGCCAGCCGGCCGGTGACCTCGGCGTGGAGCTGGTTGCGCTCGCGGAAGATGGGCCGCAGGCGCTTGAAGCCGAAGCCCATGACGCCGACGAAGAGGAAGACGAAGATCAGGGTGATGCCGGTGAGGCGCCAGTTGAGGTAGAAGAGCACGAAGATGGCGACGCTGGCGGTGAACATGCCGCCCACCAGCTGCACGAAGCCGGTACCCACCAGGTTGCGCAGCCCCTCCGCGTCGTTGAGCACCCGGGCGATGAGCACGCCCACCTTGCGGTCTTCGAAGAAGCGTACCGGCAGCCGGCTGACGTGCTGCTGGAGCTGGATGCGCATGTCGTTGATGGAGCGCTGAGCGGCGACGCCGAGGACCAGCGAGAGGCTGAAGGAGCTGATGGCGGAGACCACCGTGGCGAGACCGGCGGCACCGGCGATCCACCACAGCAGGTCGACCCGCTGGTTGCCGATGACCTCGTCGATGAGCCATTTGCTCGACGCCGGCAGGACCATGCTCGCCAGCCGGCTGACGAGCAGGAGGACCAGACCCAGGAGCAGCCGATAGCGGTAGTTCCAGAGAATGTCCTTCGACTCCCGCCAGACCGTGGAGAGGGAGGGCTTTTTCTTCTTCTCTTCGGGTTCGTCGGAAGACTCTTGGGCCGAGGCCCCATTCTTCGCCTGGACCTCGTCGGCAGGAGAGCTTTCGGCGGTGGAGTTGCCGGCGGTGGGATTGCCAGCGGTGGGATTGCCAGCGGTGGGATTGCCAGCGGTGGAGTCGTCGGACCGAGTTGCAGCCGGGGCCGGCTCGGGTGGAACGGAGGGTGCCGGGGTTTCGGCGGGGGACTGTGCCATCAGGGGGGCTCCTAGACCGCACTGTTCAACAGGGCGTGCGGCGGGTTCGGGACGGGCGAGACTTCGACCTTATCAGCTCAGAGCTGCAGCGACTTGGTGTGCAAGAACTCTTCGAGACCCTGGCGGCCGAGCTCGCGGCCATAGCCTGACTGCTTGGTGCCGCCGAAGGGGGCTTCGATGTTATAGCGGCCGCCGTTGATATCGACCTGGCCGGTGCGCAGGCGCTGGGCCACGGCGAGGGCGCGGTCCCCGTCCTGGGACCACACCGCACCGGCGAGACCGTAGGGAGAATCGTTGGCGATGGACACCGCATGGTCGTCCCCGTCGTGGGGCAAGATGGCCAAGACCGGGCCGAAAATCTCCTCCCGGGCGATGGTCATGGCGTTGTCCACCTCGGTAAACACCGTTGGACGGACGAAAAATCCCCGATCCAGCACTTTGCCGTCCGCACCCACCGGTGGCTCGGCACCGCCGGTGGCCAAGACCGCTCCTTCTTCGATGCCCTGACGGATGTAGCCGCGCACCCGCTGGAGCTGGCGCTGGGAGACCAGCGGGCCGAGGCGGGTGTCGGGATTCCGCGGATCGCCCACCGGATACTCCTGAGCGGCTTCCACCGCCAACGCGGTGGCTTCTTCGAGGTGCTGCCGGGGCACCACCATGCGGGTCCAGGCGGAGCAGGTTTGGCCGGAGTTGAGGAAGCAATTCTTCACCCCGGTGCGCACCGCCCGCCGCAGGTCGGCGTCGTCGAGGATGAGGTTGGCGCTCTTGCCGCCGAGCTCCAGGGTGACCCGCTTGACCTGCTCCGCCGCCAGCGTGGCGACTCGGCGACCGGCGGTGGTGGAACCGGTGAAGGAGATCAGGTCCACCCGGGGGTGGCGCACCAGCGCTTCCCCCACCGTCGGACCGTCGCCGCAGACCAGGTTGAAGACCCCCGGCGGGAGCTCCGCTGCTTCGACCAGGCGGGCGAATTGGAAGATGCACAGGGGGGTGATCTCGCTGGGCTTGAGCACCACGGTACAGCCGGCGGCCAGCGCCGCCGCCACTTTGGTGACGGCCTGGTGCAGCGGATAGTTCCAGGGCGTGATGCAGCCCGCCACCCCCGCCGGCTCCCGCAGGACCCGGGAGTTGCCCACCTCCTCTTGCCAGGGAAAGTCTGCGGCGTGGCGGGCGTAGGCTCCCAGCACCCGGGCCGGCACCGCCACCTGGATGTCCAGCGCCAGCCGCTGGGGAGCGCCGAGCTCGGCGGTGAGGGTTTCGGCGAGCTCCCCCCGATGCCGCAGCACCAGCCGCTGGAGGCGTTTGAGGGCGGCTCCCCGCTCCGCCGGAGGGGTGGCGGCCCAGCCAGGAAAGGCCCGGGCGGCGGCCTCGACGGCCTGGTCCACGTCCTCCGCGGTGCCCTCCGGCACCTCCCCTACGACCTCCTCGGTGGTGGGGTCGAGGACCGGCCGGCGCTCGCCGCCGCTGGCTTCCTGCCAACGGCCGTCGATGAAGAAGTGAGAATGTCGAGTCTCGGGGGTTGGGCTCATGTCGGGATCTCCGGTGGGCAGGAGGGCGATGCGGCGGTCTTGATTCTAGGAGCCTGCTGAAAAACTCGCGCCGCGCTACGACCGGCTCTTTTCGGCCGAATCTTCGTTGTCGAACCTCGACGATTCCCGAATCGTCTGCGGCTCTCCGCCTCGATTCTGCTCGAAAATTTCTCGCTCTCGCTAGCGGCTGACTTTTTCAGCAGGCTCCTAGGGCTCGACGACCCATCATTCTTCAGGAGCCTCCGACGAGGGTCAAGGAACGGTCCGGAGACCCGCGGGTACGGAGAGCTCGGGTCGGTGAAATGGAGCCTTCGGTGTAGAATGCCGGTCTCGCCAAGACTGACTCCGCCGAGTTTGCGGAGCGTGGAAGCCTTGAATCCAGCGGTGGCGGCGTTCCCGACGTCCTCCGCCTTGACCTTCGAGTATGCGATGAGTTTGTTCACCCGTCTGGTCGTCACCACCCTGCCTCTGGTCCCGAAGTTCATCGTCGGCCGCATCGCCGCCCGCTATGTGGCGGGGAACACCCTGGACGAGGCCATGGCCACGGTCCAGGAGCTCAACGAAGCCGGTGCCATGGCCACCCTGGACATCCTCGGTGAGGAGGTTACGGAGCGGGGCCGTGCGGAGGAAGCGGTGGAGAAATATCTCCAGGTGCTGGAAGCTATCGACCGCCTGGGCGTAGATGCCAACGTGTCGGTCAAGCCCACGATGTTGGGGCTGAAGATCGACGAGGCGTTCTTCCTCGACAATATGAGCCGCCTGGCGGAGGCGGCCCAGGGCTATGAGAACTTCCTGCGCCTGGATATGGAAGACCGCACCTGCACCGACGGCACGCTGCGGGTCTACCGCGAGCTGCACCAACGCTACGGCAATGTCGGCACGGTGCTCCAGGCGTATATGCGGCGCACCTTGCAGGACGTGGCGGAGCTTCCGGACGAAGGAGCCAACGTGCGGCTCTGCAAGGGGATCTACGTCGAGCCGAGGACCGCGGCGTGGAAAGGCTACGAGACGGTGCGGGCGAATTTCTGCGCCGCCCTGGAGGCGATGATCACCAGCGGTGTTTACGCCGCCATCGCCACCCACGACGAATACCTGATCTGCCAGGCGACGGCGATGCTGCGCAAATACGAGGTGCCCCGGGATCGCTATGAGTTCCAGATGCTCCTGGGGGTCGACCCGGAGCTGCGCAAGATCCTCATCGACCGCGGCCATCGGCTGCGGGTCTACGTTCCCTTCGGCAGCGATTGGTATCGGTATTCGGTGCGCCGGCTGCGGGAGAACCCGGAGATTGCCGGCCACGTGGCGCGGGGCATGTTGGGGCGCCGGTAGGCACCGCGACGAGAGAGAACCAACGACCGAGGAGGAGCGGGTGAGGCAGGGAGACGAGGCAGCGATGAAGGACGGCGAGTTGGGACGCATCGCGGTGATCGGCGGCGGGCGTATGGGGGAGACCCTTGCGCGGGCGCTGGTGGCCTCGGAGGCGGTGACGGTGGAGCAGGTGAAGGTCTCGGGGCCGCGGGGAGCGCGCTTGGAAGAGGCGGTCTCCGGCACCGGTATCGCGACCACCCTGGACAATCGTGAGGCGGTTCAGGGCGCGGATCTGATTCTCCTGTGCGTCAAGCCTCAGACCCTGCCGGAGGTACTGGAGGAGCTGGCACCGGTGTTGAGCGAGGAGCAGGTGCTGGTCTCCATCGCCGCCGGGGTGCCGATTCGCTTCCTGGAAGAGCGCTTGGCCAAGGCGGTGCCGGTGATTCGGGCCATGCCCAACACCCCGTGTCTGCTGGGCGAGGGGATGACCGCTCTATGCCGGGGGCGTCACGCCAGCGCGGCGGATCTGGCCCGAGCTCAGGTGGTCTTCGAAGCCGTCGGCCGCACCCTGGAGCTGGACGAGCGCTATTTCGACGCCGTCACCGGGGTGAGCGCTTCGGGTCCGGCGTTCATTTACATGGTGATCGAGGCGATGGCGGAAGCCGGGGTGAAGGTCGGCTTGCCCCGGGGCGTGGCCACCGAGTTGGCAGCGCAGACCTGCTTGGGAGCGGCGCGGATGGTGATCGAAACGCAGGAGCACCCGGCGTTGCTCAAGGACGCCGTCACCACTCCCGGCGGCTGCACCATCGACGGCATCTTGATGCTCGAGGAAGGCGGGCTGCGGGTCACCCTCATCAAGGCCATCGTGGAGGCGACGCGGCGGGCTCGGGAGTTAGCACCTTGAACACCTCGTAGCCTCAGCCGGCTAGCCCAATCCAATTCTTCTATCTCGTCTAGCTCATTTTTGGGGCCTCATGTCGTCTTCTCATCCACGCATCGCACTGCTTCAGGTCCGCCACGATCCGTTTGCGGAGGAGCAGGAACAAGAGTGCTTTGCTCGTGCCTGCGGGGTGCCTCGAGACTCCTTGCTGTTGATCAATCTGCTGCACCAGCCCCAGATCCAAGACCTGGATCTCGCCGACGCCGACGTGATGATTCTGGGCGGCGCCGGTGCCCACTCGGCGCTCGACGACCATCCGTTCACCGAGCCGCTGTCGGAGGTGGTGGTGCGCTGGATCGACGACGGGCGGCCGGTCTTCGGCTCCTGTTGGGGGCATCAGTTCTTGGGACGCCTGTTGGGTGGTTCGTTGATCCATGACGAGGAGCGCCAGGAGCTCGGCTCCTACCGCGTCGAAACCACCGAGACGGGGCGCAGAGATCCCCTGTTGGAGGGATTGCCGGAATCGTTCACCGTTCAGCTGGGGCACCATGATCGAATCGACCGCCTGCCGCCGGCGATGGAGGAGCTGGCGCGATCCGAGCTGTGCTGCCACCAGCTGATCCGGCTGCGCGACAAGCCGGTCTACGGCAGCCAATTTCATCCGGAGCTGCGGCGAGAGGACTTTCTCGACCGGCTCGCGGTGTACCGGCGTGAATATGCCCCCGGCGCCGAGGCCATGCGGCGGGTGGAGGAGGGGCTGCGGCCCTCGCTGGAGGCCAATGGGCTGTTGAGGAGGTTCCTGGAGCTCTATGCTTGAGGGGCTGTCGAACCTCTGCGGGCCCGGTGGCTCCCGATTGACGCTCTGCGGCACCGGTGGTATTCTGCCATTGAGGAGCATGCCGAAATCAAGACGCCCTGGAGGCTTCCAGCCTTCCCGACCTTCGTTGCCGGCTTCCGTGGCAATCCTGGCGGTGGCGGCGTTTCCCCGAATCTGCCCTATTAGTACCGTGGTTCAAGAGCGTGGCTAACTCTCCCTCGTCCCGCAGCAATTTGCGGCGATTCCTGCGCGATTCGTCCACCGACAGCATCGATCTGGCGGTGGTGACGGAGAGTGGGATGACCCAGACCTACGAAGCGGCCACCGGGGCCGTGGCGCGGGCGGCTCAAACGGAGATCGAGGCGAGCATCATCGTCATCGCCCATCCGGACGATAAGCGGCTGGGGACGCGCTATCGGCTGACCCCGGGATCGGCGTTGGAGGTGGGGCGGTCGTCGGATGTGGAAGTCAGCCTCCCGGAGGTCCTGTCCATCTCCCGCCGGCACGCGCGGCTCCATCACCTGGGTCAGGGAGTGACCCTCGAAGATCTGGGGAGCACCAACGGCACCTACATCAACGGCCGGCTGCTGGTGGGCACCTCGGTGCTCAAGAGCGGGGAGCGCTTCCAGGTTGCCGGGGTGCATTTCAAATTCCTCCACGAGCGCGATGTGGAGAGCGCTTATTACGAGGCGATCTACGACCTGGTTACCCGGGACGGCCTCACCGACATCTACAACAAGCGCAAATATGAAGAGGAGATGAATCGCGAGCTGGCCCGGGCGGTGCGGCACCACCGGCCACTGTCGCTGATCCTCTTCGACATCGACAACTTCAAGCAGATCAACGACAACTACGGCCACCTGTGCGGGGACTTCGTTCTCAAGGAGGTCACCCAGGTGGTGCGCGCTCGGCTGCGGCCGGAGCAACTCTTCGCCCGCATTGGTGGGGACGAGTTCGTCATCCTGACCCCGGAAACCCACGCCGACGGTGCCCGCACCCTGGCGGAGAAGCTGCGGCGCTCGTTGGAAGAGACCACCGTCGAATACTCCAGCACGCCGGTCAACGTCACGTGCTCCTGGGGGGTCGCCGAGCTCCAGCCGGGAATGAAGCGGGCGGAAGACCTCTATGAAGCTGCCGACCGGGCGCTGTACTCGTCCAAGGGAGCCGGGCGCAACCGGGTGACGATCTTCTCGCCTTCTTGAGGCGTCGAGGTCAGCGGTTCCGTCCGATCCTTCCACCTACCCACTCACTCATCGCCGCGAGCTGAAAGACTGTGCTGCGCGAGCTCCACGTCCGCAACCTAGCTGTCCTGGCCGGGGCTTCGGTGCGCTTCACCGACGGCCTCAACGCCCTCACCGGTGAGACCGGTGCGGGCAAGAGCATCGTGGTGGACTCCCTCGGGCTGCTGGCCGGAGGCCGCGCCAGTAGCGATCTGATCCGCACCGGGGCGGAAACCCTTACGGTCAGCGGCATCTTCCAGCTGCCCCCCGGCGGCTGGCAGGAGATCCTCGACCAGGCCGGGCTGGAGCCGGAAGGGGACGAGCTACTGGTTCGCCGGGAGATCAGCCGCAACGGCCGCAACCGGGTCTTCGTCAACGACCAACCCACCACCCTTCGTCTGCTGGCGGATCTCGCTCCCTATTTGCTGCGCATCCACGGTCAGCGGTCGGAGCTGGGTCTGATCTCGCCGGAGCTGCAGCGTCGCTGGCTCGACCGCAGCGCCGGTACCAAGGCCAGCGCTACGCACCTCGCCGCCACCGCCCAAGCCTACGACCATTGGTCCTCCGTCGCGGAGCGTCTCGAGGCGCTGGCGGGGGATCAACGGCTGCGTTTCGAGCGCATTGATCTGCTGCGGTTCCAGGCTTCGGAGATCGACGCGGCGCGGCTCACCGCCGGGGAGGATGAGGAGCTGCGTCAGGAGCGGGAGCTGCTGCGCCACGGTGAGGCCATCGCCCAGGCGTTGGGGAGCTCGGTGGATCTGCTCTTCGACGACGAGGACGCCGCCGCCACCCGTCTCGCCCGCTGCGCCGATCTGCTGGAGGAGATCGCCCGCTGGACGCCGGAGGCTGAGGAGTGGGCGTCGGAGGCGGACGAGTTGCGCATCCGCGCCGAGGAGCTGAGCAACAGCCTGCGCCATCGCCTGGACGATCTGGAGGCGGATCCAGCCCGGCTCAACGAGGTGGAGAGCCGTCTGGCCCAGCTCGACCGCCTGAGCCGCAAATACGGCGGCGGCAGCGCCGAGATTCTAGAGCTGCGGGAGCGCATCGGCGAGGAGCTGGAGGAGCTGGAAGGAGACTCGGCGAGTCTCGAAGAGCTGCGCAAGCGTCATGATCGAGCGCTGGAGGAATACCGCGAGGCGGCCGGCGAGCTGTCTCGGGAACGCCGCCGCTGGGGCGAGGCCCTAGCCGAGGCCATGGCGCGGGAGCTGGCCGATCTGGGGTTGGAGAAAGCCCGCCTGGAGGTCTCTTTGGAACCCCGGCCGCGGGCCGACAGCCCGCTGGAGGTGGCGGGGCGAGGAGTGGACTTCGGTCCCGAAGGCTTCGATCAGGTG
>JAXHTF010000129.1 GCA_034211275.1 Acidobacteriota bacterium | reverse complement strand
CCCGTGTGGGAGAGACACTCGCCAAGAGCGGATCGGGCAGCGGCGAGGCGCCAGTGATCCGGCCCGTAGGTTTCCTTCAACTCGCCCACACGGGGCAGCAGGAGGAAGCCGGGCGGCTGCTCCGGGAGGCCGTCGGTCAGCTGGAAGAGCAGCTGGGGGCCGAGACCGAGACGTTGCGCCGGGCCCGCGCCCGACTCGCCGACCATGACCTGCGCCACGGCGGGGATCCAGCGGCCTCCCGGCCGAGGGGCCTTTGACCGGTCTTTCGCTCGTATGCCACAATCCTCGTCCATGAGTCGGCCATTCCATCGCTTCCTCGCCCTCGCTGTCCTGTTGCTCTGGATGGCGCCGGGGGCGAGCGCGCTAGGTCTCGGCTTGCACCATGCGCTGGATCCCCACCACTCGGACAGCTCCCATCACCACTCCGGAACCTCTCATCACGAGACCGGCGCCGGGGAGAATCGCCCTGCGGGAGATCCGCCGACGCAGCCCGATGAGGATTGCCTGGAGGATTGGGCGCGCACGGCGACCCACGGCCATTCCCATGATGCGGAAGCGGAGCCGGACCACGGGCACGAGGCTGCGGTCACCGCACCGGTCTCGGCCGCGAAGATCGCGCCGCCGCTGGCGTCGGCCCTTCCGCAGGCGCTGACCGACACCGTCTTCCGTTCTCGTCCCCCCGCTTCGCCCCCACCGGGGCTCGGCTCCCCGCCTCCTCTCTTTACCGCCCACTGCTCGCTGCTGCTCTGATCCACGGTTCGTGGCCGGGTTCGTCGTGAACCCGAATCCTCGACCTGGAAAGGAGACAGCATGTTTCGCCTTGTCCTGGCCGGACTGATTCCGGCCCTCTGTACCGTTTCCGGTGCAGCCCAGTCAGCAACCTCTATCACCGAGGCGGAGTTCCTCGCCCTCTTGGACTCCACCCATCCCGCGTGGGTGGAAAGCGCCGAGGAGCTCGGCGTGGCCCGAGCTCGAGCCCGGGACGTGGCCCTGTGGCCCAATCCCGAGCTTGACGTCCTGCACAAAGATCTCGATCAGGCTACCCAGGAGACCGAGTGGAGCCTCGCCTGGCAGCTGCCCCACCTCGGCCGCCGGTCTCGGGTTGACGCCCGGGAACGAGCAGCCGGAGCGGCGGAGCTTCGGCTGCAGCAAACGCGGCTGGAGCTGCGGCTGGAGCTGCGAGAGGTCTACGCCCGATGGGCTCTGGCGGAGGCCCGCCGGCTGCGGTTGGAGAGCCAGGCCCAGCGGGTGGAAGGACTGGCTCGGCGGGAAGCCGCCCGGGCCGAGCGCGGTGAGACCTCGGGGCTCGAGCGAGACCGTTTGCAGCTCCTGGCCTCCCAGCTGCGCTCGCGGGTGGCCGTAGCTGCGGTAGAGGCCCGGGCGGCCCGGGGGTTGGCGGCGGGATGGTTCCCGTCGCTGGCGCCGGAGGTCGATCCCGAGCTGCCGAATCTGCCCAAGCCACCGGCCCTGCTCCCGGAAGAGACGGCCGCTTCGGAGCATCCCCGGGTGCGGGCCGCCCAGGAGGAGGTGACGGCGGCGACCCTCGAACGCCGGGCTGCGGGTTACCAGCTGAAGTCTCCGGAGCTGGCGGTGGGGTGGCAGCGGGTGGAGGATGAGATCACCTCGATCTCCGGCCCCACTATCGGTTTGACCTGGTCGCTCCCGCTCTTCGATCGGGGACAGGTGGAGCGGGCTCGGGCGGACGCACGGCTGTCGGCGGCCCGCGCTCGCCTGGAGCGTGCCCGCTCCCATCTCCAGGCCGGCCGAGACGCTGCCCGAGACAATCTTGGCCGACTGGTCGCGGCGGCCCGCGCCGCCGAGGCGGCGGTCTCCGATCACCGCCGCATGCTCGACGGTGCCGAGGCCGCCTTCCGCCAAGGGGAAGGAGGCCTCACCGACCTCCTCGAGACCCATCGGGCGGTCACCGAAGCTCAGCTCACCGTCCTCGAGCTCTACGAACAAGCCCTGGCGGCGGAGCGGACCCTGCAGCGGGTCTCGGCTTCGGTCCAGGGCTCCCAGCCCTCCATTACCCCAGATTCCTAGGAGATTGATCCATGCTTCGATACTCGTGCTTGTCGATTCTGCTGACCCTTTTCATCGTCACCACCGGCTGCGGACCGGGAGCTCCCTCGGAAGCGCCGGCTGCCGAGGCCGGTACCGCTGCCGACTCCGATGCTCCGGAGGCCGAGGACGCCGTAGCCGGGGAAGAGGTCCAATTCGAGCCGGCCTACCCTGAGGACGTGAGCTCCGAAGGGCTCAGCGAGGAAGATATGGCCCAGCAAGAGGCGGGCCATTCCCACTCGGAGGGTGGTGATCACGAAGGGGACCACTCCCATGGCGAGGAGGATCATTCCCATGGCGAGGATGAAGAGAACCATGACCACGACGATGGCCACTGAGAGCCCGCAAGGCACCTTCGTTGAGCGCCGGCGGCCGGCCCGGGTCTGGTGGAGAGTCGCCATCGGCGCGCTCGCCGGGCTGACCCTCGCTCTCGGCAGCCTGGCCGGTTGCGGCGGGCCGGCTGCCGAGCCGGCTGCCGGCTCCCACGGCGCCCATTCTTCGGAGGACGAGTCCGAGAGCTGGGCGGTGACCGCCTGGGGTGAGCGTTTCGAGATCTTTCCGGAGGTCGAGCCGCTGATCGCCGGACAGGTCGCCGTAGCCCACACCCACGTGACGGTGCTCGACGGCTTCACTCCCCTCCAGGATGGGTCGGTGGAGATTGTCCTCGCCGGGGCCTCCGGGGAGCAGAGCTTCTTGTCCTCGGAACCGAGTCGCCCCGGGATCTTCGCCGTTGAGATCGAGCCCTCCGTCGCCGGGGACTACGAGTTGCTCTTCCGCATCGAGGATGGCCGCGGCACGGAGGAAATCCGCGGTGGCAGGGTACGCGTGGGGACCCGGGAAGAGCCCGGGGGGATCCGTGTGGCGCCGGCACCCCGGGGAGCCACTAGCGGAGGGGAGCCCGTGAGCTTCCTCAAAGAGGAGCAGTGGCGCAGCGACTTCGGGACCCAGTGGGTGCGCCGAGGCCGCTTGCCGCGAGCCGTTGCCGGCCTTGCCAGGCTGCGGCCCCCGGCGGGGGGCGAGCGGGTGATCACCGCCCCGGTGGATGGGATGGTGCAGGCGCCCGCCGAATCCCACCGCTGGCCCTTCGAGGGAATGGCGGTGCGGCAGGGTGAGGCCCTCCTGCAGCTGCTTCCACAGATCGCCCCGGAGCGGAGTCTGGCGGCGCTGGAGGCGGATCTCCACAGCCTCACCGCGGAGCTCGAGACCGCCCGTGCCCGGAGCTCGCGGCTGGAAGAGCTCCTCGCCCTGGAAGCCACCAGCCGGCGGGAGGTGGAAGAAGCTCGGACGCGGCTCGAGACCCTCGAGGCCCGTCATGTCGCCGCGGCCCAGGATCTGGAAGCCGCCCGCGCTGCCCGCGCCGGAGAACGCTCTGGCGGCTCCACTGGAATTGACCTGCGGGCACCGTGGAAGGGTGCAGTGGCACAGGTGCTCGTGGCTCCGGGATCCACCGTTGCCGCCGGTGAGCCCCTGGCTCGGGTGGTGCGCACCGACCGGGTGTGGATCGAGGTGGCGCTGGCGCCGGCGGCGGCGGCACTGCTCGCCGACAGCGAGGTGCGGGGCGTGGTGCTCAGCGATCCGCAAGGCGCGCCCATGCGGCTCGAAGAGGGCGTTCGCTTGGTGTCCATCGCGCCGGAGGTCTCGCCGCGCAACGGCACCGTGGCGGCGCTGGTGGAGGCGCCGGCCGGTGGCCGATTGGCCCTGGGGGCGACCCTGGAGGCCTCCATCCTCACCGCCGAGACCTTGGAAGGGGTGGTCATTCCGGCGTCCGCGGTGGTGGACGACGGAGGAGTTTCCGTGGTCTACCTGCAGCTCGGAGGAGAGACCTTCGTGCGCCAGCCGGTGCGGGTGGAAGAGCGCCAGGGCGATGAGCTGCTGGTGGACGCGCTGATGGCGGGCCAGCGGTTGGTGAATCGTGGAGGCGCCGCCATTCGGCGCTCCTCGCTGATGGCCGGCGGCGAAGCTCACGGTCACGTGCACTGAGGGAGGCAAGCTGTGGGACGACTCGAAAGACTGATTCGCTCTTCCCTGCGCCACCCCTGGGTGGTGGTGGCAGCGGCAGCCCTCCTGGTGGTGCTTGGGGGCGGATGGATCGCCGGCCTGCCGGTGGACATCTTCCCCGACCTCTCCGCCCCGACGGTGACGGTGATCACCGAGGCGCCAGGACTGGCGCCGGAGGAGACCGAGCTGCTGGTCACCTTTCCCATCGAGTCGGCGGTCAACGGCTCGCCGGGGCTTCGGCGGGTGCGCTCGGTGTCGGCGGACGGCATCTCGGTGCTGTGGGCGGAGTTCCACTGGGGCACCGACATTTACCAAGCTCGCCAGGTGGTCACCGAGCGCTTGCAGCGGGTCGAGCTGCCGGTCCAGGCGGACCGGCCGGAGCTCGGCCCCATCTCGTCCATCATGGGCGAGATCACGTTCATCGCTCTCACCGTGGACGAGACCGTGGAAGAGCCCGTCTCGGTCATGGAGCTGCGGCGGTTGGCGGAGACCGTCGTGCGGCGGAATTTGCTCTCCATCTCCGGCATCTCCCAGGTCATCCCCATCGGCGGAGAGATCCGCCAGCTGCAGGTGACGGTGGAGCCGGCGGCCCTGGAGCAATACGACGTGGCTCTCGCAGAGGTGCTGGAGGCGGTGTCCCGGGCGAGCCGCAGTCCGGCGGCGGGATTCCACGTCGAAGGTGGTCAGGAATATCTGGTGCGCGGCCTTGGCCGGGCTCGCAGTCCGGCGGCGGTAGGGGCCGCGGTGGTGCGGGTGCGCGACGGCGTGCCGTTGCGGGTGGCCGACGTCGCCGAGGTGGCGTGGGGACCGGAGCCGGCCCGCGGCACGGCGTCCTACAACAACCGTCCGGCGGTGATCCTATCGGTGCAGAAGCAGCCCGACGCCAACACTCTGGGGCTCACCGAGGCCATTGACGAGACCCTTCGGCGCTTGCAGCTCACCTTGCCTTCGGGGGTGGTGTTGGAGACCGAGAACTTCCGCCAGGCCGACTTCATCGCGGTGGCCATCGGCAACGTCTCCGAGGCTTTGCGGGATGGTGCCATCTTGGTGGTTCTGGTGCTGGCCCTCTTCCTGGGTAGCCTGCGCACGACCCTCATCTCGGCGCTGGCCATCCCCTTGTCGCTGGTCGCCGGAGCGTTGGTGGTCTTCGCCCTCGGGCTGACCCTCAACACCATGACCCTGGGAGGGCTGACCATTGCCATCGGTCTGTTGGTGGATGACGCCATCATCGCCGTGGAGAACATCTTCCGCCGTCTCAAGGAAGACCACCGGCTGCCACCGGAGGAGCGCCGGCCGCTGACCGAAGTGGTGGCCGCCGCCACCCACGAGGTAGTGAGCCCGATTCTCTTCGCCACCCTGATCATCATGTTGGTCTTCCTGCCCATCTTCTTCCTGCCGGGCCTGGAGGGGCGGCTGCTGCGGCCCTTGGGTCTCGCCTTCATCGCCGCTCTGGCGGCTTCCCTGCTGGTGGCGCTGACGGTGACGCCGGTGCTCGCTTCGCTCCTTCTCCGCCGAGGGAGAGTTCTGGAAGCTCGCGAGCCTTGGCTGCTGAGGATTCTGCAGCGTGCCTACCGCCCCACCCTGGACTGGTGTTTGGAGCATCGCCGGGCCGTCGTCGTCGGGGCCGTTTTGCTGGTGGTGGCGGCGGCGGCACTGGTCCCTGGTCTGGGCCGCAGTTTCCTGCCGCCGTTCAACGAGGGCTCCCTCACCGTCTCGGTGGTCAGTCCTCCGGGTACGCCGCTGGCGGAGAGCGACCGCCTGGGCAGCCAAGTCGAAGAGATCTTGCTGAGCTTTCCCCAGGTTCGCTCCACCAGCCGCCGCACCGGCCGGGCGGAGAAGGACGAGCACGTCCAGGGGGTCAACGCCTCCGAGCTGGAGGTGGTGCTGGCGCCGCTGGAGGACGGCACCTCGAAGGATGAGCTGGTGGCCGCCATGCGGCGGGCGGTGGCCACCGTTCCGGGAACCACCGTCTCCTTCGGCCAGCCCATCAGCCACCGCATCGACCACATGATCTCGGGCTCCAAGACCAACCTGGCGGTGAAGGTTTTCGGCCCCGATCTAGGGGTGCTGCGGACCCTCGCCGCACGGGTCGAGGAGGTCCTGGAGACGGTCCCCGGCATCGTCGATCTCTCCAATCAGGAACAGGCAGCGGTCTCGCAGCTGATCGTTGATTTCGATCGTTCGGCCATGGCGCGCTACGGACTGACACCGGCGGACCTTTCCGAAGCTCTGGAGGTTCTCTTCCAGGGGGCGGTGGTGGGCGAGATCGTGGAGGACGCCGTGGTCGCCAGTATCGCCGTGCGGCTGCCGTCCCGGCTGCGCGACGGGGCTTCGGAGCTCGAGGCGCTGCCCGTCTCCACCCCCGCAGGAGAATTGGTTCGGCTGGGAGCGGTGGCCGAGGTCCGTCGCGACCTGGGCCCGTCGCTGATCCGGCGCGAGAACGTCCAGCGGCTGGCCATGGTCACCGCCAACGTGGTGGGGGCGGACCTGGCGGGAACGGTGGAACAGGCCCGGGACGCGGTGGAAGGGCAGGTGGAGATGCCCCAGGAGTATCTGGTGACCTTCGGCGGGCAGTTCGAGGAAGCGGCGCGGAGCGTGCGGACCCTCGGCTTGCTCGCGGTGCTCATCCTGGTGGGCATGTACGGCTTGCTCTACGTCGCCTTCCGCAGTCACCGAGACACCTTGGTGGTGCTGGTCAATCTGCCCCTGGCGTTGATTGGCGGCATCGCTGCGGTGGCGCTCACCGGCGGCGTTCTCTCCGTGGCGACCCTGGTGGGCTTCGTGACCCTCTTCGGTATCGCCACCCGCAACGGCGTACTGTTGGTGAACAATTACCAACGCCTGCTGGCCGCCGGTGCGCCGCTGACGGAGGCGGTGCGCCGGGGCTCCCAGGAGCGCATGGCGCCGATCCTCATGACCGCCCTCACCGCCGGCATCTCTCTGGTGCCGCTGGTGCTGGCGGCGGGAGCGCCGGGCAACGAAATCCAAAGCCCGATGGCCCAGGTGATCCTCGGCGGGCTGCTCACTTCGACCTTCCTCAATCTGGTGGTGGTGCCGGTCCTCTACCTGCGTCGGCCCGACTCCGGGTAGCCCTCGTAGGCGGTCCCTCGGTGGGGTCTTCCTCGGCCACCGGAAAACCTCCACCGCCGACGCACGTAGAATCGAGGGTACGTCCTACCGACCTGGTATCGAGAAGGAGGCCCCCATGATTCGCTTGCGCAAGCTCTCTACCCTCGCGGTGGCCGCGGCGCTGCTGG
Source organism: Acidobacteriota bacterium (assembly GCA_034211275.1). Taxonomy (NCBI): domain Bacteria; kingdom Pseudomonadati; phylum Acidobacteriota; species Acidobacteriota bacterium. Next base: position 12,194 of record JAXHTF010000129.1, on the reverse strand, counting down.
CCGCCGGCGGCTACACGCTGGTCCATTCCCCATCCACTGACGCCGCCGAGAAAGCTCAGGAGGCGAAGGGCCAATCTTCCGAAGGCCAGTCTTCCGAGGCGGGCATCGTCTCCGCCGGCCCGCTGGAGTTGGGTCCCGACGGCGTGCTCTTCCTCGGCGACCCCGAAGGGGCCGCGGTGTGGGCTCTGAAGATCGGCAAGGCTCCGGCCGCCGGCGGGGAAGCGATGGACGTCGTCGAGCAGGTGGACGCCAAGATCGGCGCGCTGCTGGGGGTCGGCCCCCGGGACGTGCGGGTTCGCGACATGGTGGTGGAGGAGACCTCCGGCACCGCCTATCTGTCGGTGATGCGCGGTCAGGGCGAGGCTCGGCGGCCGGCGTTGGTGACCATCGCCCGGGACGGAGTGGTGGCCCTGGTGGACCTCGACGCCACCCCCAAGACTCGCCTGGCTATCGACAACCCGCCGGAGGAGGACAACCGCTGGTATCGCCGCGGCGACCAGGTGATGACCGTCACCGACCTGGAGTTCATCGATGGCGAGCTCTTCATCGCCGGCCTTTCCAACGAGGAGTTCTCCTCCACCCTGCGCCGCTCCCCCTATCCCTTCGCCGGCCCGGCCAAGGTCACCGGGCTGGAGATCTTCCACGGCGCCCATGGCAAGTACGAGACCCACGCGCCCATTTTCAGCTTCATTCCCATGGAGCTGGGCGGCAAGAAACATCTCCTCGCCGGTTATCTGTGCACCCCGCTGGTCACCTTCTCCCTCGACGACGTCAAGGGCAAGAGCCAGCTGCGCGGCAAGACCATCGCCGAGCTCGGCTGGGGCAACGTGCCCACCGACCTGGTGCCCTACAGCTACGACGGCGTGGACTGGGTGCTGGTCAACAACACCCGCCGCGGCGCTATGAAGATCAAGGCCGCGGACATCGCCGCGGCGAATCAGAAGCCCGGCATCACTGACGAGGTGGGACCGCGTTCCGGTCTGGTGGATCACAGCGCCCCCCTTGGGGCCGTCGCCCATCTCGACCGCCTGGACGATGAGCATGTGATGATCCTCGGCCGTGCCTTGGAAGACGGCTCGCTCTACCTCCTCGCCCGCTCCACGCAGTGGATCTAAGCCGGTGAGTCGAGGTCGGGGGTGGATCGTCGGCCTGCGCGGGTCGTCGGTCCCGGCCTTGGCCGCCCTCTGCCTGCTCCTGGGCTTCGCCGGCTGTCAGCAGGGGGCCGAACCAGACATCCTGTGGTCGGAGGAGGCCGTCGAGCTTCTCGGCGCTCCGGCGCTCCCCCTCGAGGAGGCCCGGGAGCGGTTCCCGGTGCACACCGAGGAGAGCCTCGCCGCTGGCCATCCGGCCCTCGCCGGGAGCTATGAATCGCAGGGCGACCGGCTGCGCTTCACTCCTTCCTTCCCGCTGGCTCCGGGGCAGAGCTACATCGCCCGCTGGCTCGGTCCGGACGGCGAGGAGCTGTTGCGGGGGGAGCACACCGTCCCGTTGCCGGATCTCGCGCCTCAGGCGCGGGTGGTGGCGATCTATCCCGGCGGTGAGGAGCTACCGGCCAACCTCCTGCGGATCTATCTGGAGCTGTCGCATCCCATGAGCACCGGCGAGGCGGTGGGGCATATTCGGCTGTTGCGCTTGGAGGATGGTGGAGAGTCGGAGGTCGTCGAACCCTTCGTCGCTCCTGACACGGAGCTGTGGGATCCGGAGCGTCGCCGCCTGACCCTGCTCTTCGATCCCGGCCGCCTCAAACAGGGCGTCGGGCCGAATCTGGAGCTCGGCCCGGTGCTCGTCCCCGGCGGCCGCTACCGGCTGGAGGTGGACGCTGCCTGGCGCGATGCCCGTGGTGCGCCCCTGGCCGAAGGCTTCTCCCACAGCTTTCGGGTGGTCGACCCCGACCGCAGCCCGCCGGATCCGGCCCGATGGACCCTGACTCCGCCGCCGGAAGCCGATGCAGCGCTGGCGATCCACTTCCCCGAGCCCCTGGACCGCGCCCTCCTGGCCCGGTGTTTGGAGGTCGAAACCGCCGCCGGCGAGCGCGTAACCGGCCGCATCGAGATCCCCGCCGGCGAGCGCTCGTGGCGCTTCGAGCCCGAGGAGCCCTGGTCCGCCGGTGCCTACCGCGTGGTGGTCGCCCCGATCCTCGAGGACCCCTCCGGCAACCGCCCCGGCCGCCCCTTCGATGCGCCCCTCGGTGCCCACGGCGAGCCCGCCGCGCCACCGGAGGAGGTGGTGCTCCAGGTCCGGTTCGAGCTGAACTAGACCCTAGAAGTGTCTTAGGGGCGCAAGGGTTGGTCCGTTGGCCGAGTCGTACCATGGTACGATCAAGGTATGGCTGTAACCAAGCGCAAGATCTCTCTGTCCCTCGATGAAGACTTGGTGGCGGAGCTCGAGCACCTGGGGCAGAGCCTTTCAGCCCAGGTCAACGAGGCGGTGCGACTAGACCTCGAGCGCCGCCGCCGCCTGCGCCTCCTGACGGAGCTCCTGGACGAGCTCGATGAAGACCAGGGGCCAGTGGATGAGGCGCTGGTCGAGAAGTACACCCGGCTACTGCAATGAGCCGCTGCGTGGTCCTCGATTCCGAAGCTTTGTCCGCCCTGGCCGGGTCTTCCGGACCCCGCAACCAGGAAGTCCGAGCAGCGCTCCGAGCGGCGGTCCGGCTGGATCGCGAAGTCGTCGTTCCTGCGGTCATCCTGGCGGAGCTCTATCGCGGGCCTCGGCACAACCAGCTGGTGGACGCTTGCCTGTCCCGGGAGACGGGGATCCACGTCCGCGACACCGATCGCGAGCTGGCCCGGCTCGTCGGGGGAGTGCTGGCTGCCGCCAGCAAGGGCTCTCGGTATCTGGCGGATGCCCACGTCGTCGCCGCCGCTGTGGATCAGGGCGGAGGGGTTGCACTGACCGGGGACGAAAAGGATCTTCAAGAGCTTGCTGCAGCCTATGGCAATGTTGTGGTGGTGGGGCTTCCTTGAGGCTCGGGACCGCCGTTGATGACTTCCAGCCCTGTTGACGAAGGGAGCCTGCCATGCCCAGACAACACACTCACGAAGAGATCTTCCCCATCTCCGCAGAGCGCCTCTTCGCTTTGCTCCACACCCCCAGCGCCATTCGCGGCTGGTGGGGGGCGGCGCGGGTGATCGTGGTGCCGGAGGAGGGGGGCCTGTGGGCGGCGGCCTGGGGGGAGGATGAAGATGCGCCGGACTACATCACCGTTTCGACGCTCCAGTCCTTCGACCCGCCGCGGAAAATGACCTTGGGGGACTACCGCTACGTTTCCAACGACGGTCCCCTACCCTTCGAGGCGGACTTCGTCACCACCTTCGAGGTCGAACCCGTGGATGACGAAAGCGCGCGGCTGCGGGTGATCCAGGACGGCTTCCCCGACGCCGCTGAAGCGGATGACTTCTATGCCGCCTGCGAATCCGGCTGGCGCGACACCTTTGCCGGGATTCGCCGCTTCTTGGACGGCTGAGTCCTCCCTTTCTCGAGCGACTCTGAGCGGATTTCTCCACCTCCGCAGAGCTGGCTCTTCCCTCGCGCTTTGTCCCTTCCGTCCTCGGCGTTGGCCTTGGACCGCCCGCCTCATGATGGTGTCGTCGATCACGCCCTGCAGACCGCGGGAGAAAGCTCAGGAGACACCTGATGGGGTGCGGGAGCTAGCGCTTGCCGCCGGTGATGAAACGGCCCCCGTGGTGGGAGTTGAATTTGTGCAGGTCTCGGTTGAGCAATTGGATCACGCCTCCTCCTTCGGCGCCTCGGCCGGTGCCGAAGGCGTCGGTGGAGTGGTGCCAGGTAAATCCCTCGATCCGGTAGTCCTTCACCCCCGTTCTGGACATATCGCCGAAGGCCTCGAGGATCCTCTTCTGCTCCGCGAGGGTGAAGCGGTGTTTGAAAGTCGGGTCGGCCTTCCACAGGGCCTTCATCTCTCTTGTGGCGGCTCCAAATTGGGCCGCATCGGTGGCGGCGGCGCCCCTCTTGCTGTGAGGTAGCCGCGTATCGAAGAAGGATGCCCGGTTGAAGTCGGGTTCCTCCGGGCTGAATCGGGGAAGCTTGATCTTGCCCCGCATTCCCGGCTGGGCGCGACCCTTGTAGATGCGCTGGCCCTTCTTGTTGAGACGGGTTTTCGACCGACGACCCTGGGTGGCACTGGGGCTGTTGGCTGCCCGTGTCTTCCCGCGAGCGGAGGTTCGGAGGCTCGTCGGCTTGCGGCGCGGTGAACGAGTTCGGGAGGGCAGCCGCGCGTACTGCTGCACTGGGGCCCGGCCGGTCTTCGCGCGCATCCCTGGGGTCGGGGCGAAGTTGAAGAGTTGGGCCATGGCGTGGATCTTGACGGGATCGTTGGTGAGCAACATGGCGTACATCGCGCCGGCCCCCGCCATGGGAGACCCGGCGATGAGTCTGCCGGTATCCATCTGCAGCTGGAAGAGAGCTCTCTGCCGGTTCTTCTCATGCTGGCCCGCCGTGATGTTGCGTCCCTGGCCGTCCAAGACCCTTTGGGCGTTGGCCCGCTCCAGCTCGTGGAGCATCTCCCAGAGATTGCTCCAGTCGGGATTGCGCAGGAGCTCCTTCGCCATCTCCCGGTTGAGCTCGATCTCGGCATTCCGTGTCTGGATCTCGGCCTGCTCCCTCGGCGTGCGGAAAACATCCTCGGCAAAAGGGGACTCGTAGGTCTGCCGGTGCTCCGGAGCCGTTCGCAGCTCGTCCGGTGCCACCGGAGCGGGGGTGGTCCGGTGGGCGCGGAATCGTTCGTCGGGAGCCTGCTGGGCCGGGCTCTCGCTGGATGGGGCCTGGTCTCCGGGGACCTCTCTCGCGCGGGACGGAGCGGCCTCCTCCCCCGCTGGTTCCGCTGGCTCTCGTTGTGTTTGGTCTGCGCGGGAAGTGGGGCCGTTGGGGACATCCTCCGCCGCGGTGTCCGGGCGCCCGATGATTTCCACCGTGGGAAAGAAGTGGTACTGGCCGTGCTCGTCGGACCGGTAGGTGTCGTCCGCTGCCGGTGCCTTGGGAGAGTCGCTTTGGGGAGCCGGGCGGTGAGCTTCTTCGGTCTTCGCGGAGGGTTGGGACAGTTCTTGCTGGAGGTCCGAGAGCTCCTCCAGCGACGGCGTCTGCCCCGAGGCGACCGAGCGGACAGTTTCAATGGTGGAGGAAAAACTACTGGCGAGCCCCTTCTCGACCATCGAGGCCGCCGATTTGAGCACTGCACCGAGGACGGGAAGCGGCATTAGATCCGCCGATCCGCCACCGGGGGCCGCAGGAAAACCCGGCCTTCCAGCCGGGCGGAGAGATAGTCGAAGACGCCCTGGTGGTGCTCGCCGATGCGCAGGCTGATGGACTCTCCCTCTGCTAGCGAGGCGCTGACGCCGAGGCGTAGGTCGAGACGCCGGGGCGGCCCGGTGGGCTCTTGGTAGAGGTGGTAGTCCTCGGCCCCCGCTAGCAGCTCGTGGAGCGAGTGGTAGGAGTGGGTGGGCTCGACCCGTTCCAAGAGGCTGACGGAGCGCAGCAGCGGCCGGCCCAGGGACTCGGCGTCTCGCGGGCCTTGGTGGCGTTCCAGGAGGTAGGCGTCATGGTTGACTCGGGCGCCGAGCTCCAGCTGGTAGGCCATGACCTTGCGCGCCGCCGTCCCCAGGCCGTCCCGAAGGCGGCGGTCTGAGGGCTTGCCCGAAGCGATGAGGGAGATCACCTCCCCGGCGTCCGGATCCTCTACGTCCTGGCCGGGTCCCCAGACGCGCAATTTGAGGCTGTATTGGAAGCCATCGTCGGGAGTGCGTTTGGAGGTGGCCAGATCCCAGGCGGCGGAATCGAGATGCACCGCTTCCGGCAGGCGGTAGGTGGCGGAACGCCAGAAGCTCGCGCCCTCGCCGGTGGAAACCAGAGTGGCGAGGCCGTCCACCTTCAGGCAACGTAGCCCCTGGAGAGTGCCGCGTTCCAGATCCTCGTAGCCGCCGACGGTGTGCACCCGATGCTGATACGGGTCCTTGTACAGTGACGGGAACATCTCCTTCGTGACCTCGACGGTGAGCAGCGGCCGCGGCGAGCGCCGGAGCAACCGCGGAAGATCCTTGCCCTCGATGTGCAGGTCGATGCCGGAAACCTCCAGCACCTTGCCTCGATAGACCTCGGGAGTCCGACCGACCCGGTCCGGCAGGGCGAGATTGACTTCCTTGGGATCGGCGTCGAAATCGACGAGATAGGCCGAGTGCCCGGCCAGAGCAGCCTGATCAATAATCATCGCGCGCTACCTCCTCCCGCAAATCGAACCAGACGTCTAGGTGCACCGGGTCGTCGCCCTTGCCCACCTGGGTCGGACTGCGCCCGAGGCGCACGCGGAGCATCTCGTCCGTCGTCCGATACATGGCGTCGGCGGTGGCGGGAAGGGTCAGGTTCAAAGGAATGCGGCCGGTGACGATATCCACCAGCCGGTCCTGCCAGACGATCTCGGCGCCCCGCACGCGCTCCGGAATGGACCCGCCGACGGGGTTGCGGCGCACCCGCCGGCGGGTTTCCCCTTGCAGGAAGTCCGTTCGCGAGCGGCCTTGTTGATAGCCGTTCTGCAGATGTTGAGCGTAGCTGTAGCCGGACCGGTGGGCCTGGAGCGAGATGGTTCCCGCGGTACCGATGGAGTTGGAGAGAAGCAGGGTGGGAACTCCCATGGAGGCGGAGAGGGAGCCCCCCAGGGATCCCCCTCCGTTGAACGAGAAGGGCACGGCAGAGATCCCGCCACCGCCGCTGACTCCGGGGCTCAAGCCGAGGCTGAAGCCGTTGACCAGGAAGAGCTGGCTCAGGTTGGTGGCGATGAAGTCCCGGAAGAGAGTGCCGGCGACGGTGGAGAACTCGTTGAGTAGGGCGTTGGTGGTGGCCTCGAGGTTGGCGGAATTCGGGGGCAGCGTGCCGAGGACGATATTCGTCGCCGCCAGCACTGAAGACTCGAAAGACTGCCAGGTGTTCCACAAGGTCTCGAAATACGGCGGCAGATTGATGTTCCACACCCCCTGGACCCGCAGCCGCTCCCGGAAAGCGGCGTTGTTGGACGCCCGCCCCCAAGGAGCCCAGATTTCATTGGGAGCATCTCCCTTCCACAGCGCGTAGGTGTCCGGGTCGAGACCGTCGGGGCTGCCCATGACTCCCAACACCGCGTCGAGGAAGAATTGATCGGCGCCGCTGACGTGACGCAGGTGGCTGCGGGACTCTTGATTGCCGAAAGCGTTGAAGCCGTGGTCGCCGGCGGTCTGCTGCCCCACCGCCAGGGACGGATTCGGATTGGGGTCGTCGGTCGGGCCGACGGACGGCCACGATGGCTCGACGCCGTCGCCGGTCTCGAGCCGGTTCCAGCCTCCGCTGCGGCTCGAGCTGTCGTGCAGGCTGTAGCCGCCGGGCAGGGTGGTGGCGACCTCGTCCTCTACCGCGTGGCGCCGATGATTGCCGTACAGTCGGGCGGCGCCCGTCTGCAGCAGGTCCAAGAGGCTGCTGGCACTGAACAGCACCGACGACACTTGCCCAGCCACCAGATGCTCCACCTCGAGGGAGAAGCCATCCGGTCCTAGCCGCGAGTAGTCGCCGGCCAGATCCTGGCCGATGAGCCGGAAGTGGAGTGCCCCGACGTGCTGCCGCCGCGCTGCCCTCGGTGTCACCACGACGTGGACGGACTGCACCAGCTCGACGTCCTGGACGAAGATCGAGCCCTCCTCCTCGGCTCGGATCACCAGCGCGAAGTAGCGGCTGGCGGACGCACGACGGAACTTGGCGGTGTGGTCCCGATCTCCCGTGGTGACGCCCTCCTGGGAGTAGATCAAGGTGGCGTAGCGATCCTCGGCGAAGTCGCCCTTCGGCGAGCACGGTGCGACGCCCTCCGGAGGGTCCAGCTCCCAGACCTCGAGGGTTACCGATGGCCCCGGCGAAGAGTCGGTGAGATAGGCCGGCGCGCGGCGGAAGGCGAAACGCAACCCAGCGGTACAGCGCCGGTGCTCCTCCGCCTGCTCGAAATAGAGATGCACCGCGTCCCCAACCTCCAAGCGGCCGGTACCGAAGCGTTCGGTGAAGGTGCTGCCGCCGGCGGTGTAGGTGCGCCGCGCCGCTGCACCACCGAAGGCGCTGGCTGCCGAGCACGGGTAGTAACGGTCGTCCTCGAGGTAGAGATAGTCGGCACAGGCGCCGGCGTAGGTGGCCTGCTGCTGGGGCGAGCCGGCGGTCAAGGGCTTCTCGAAGTAGGAGCGATCCCTGTGGCCGCCCACTTGCACCGCCGCGAGCAGACCGGCAGGGGTGCGGGGGCGGTAGCGGGTGTGCTCCCGATGCCCGCAGACGAAGACGAAGGGCATGGCCACGAACCAGCGCTCGTGGAGGTTGCGAGCAGGGTGGATGCGCTTGGGAAAGTCCGAGAGGCGCAGCAGCAGGTGGTCGCTGATCACCGGTCCGGTGGCGAGCTGATGGGCGCCGCTGTGGGAGCAGGGTTCCTGGAGCGAGACGGCCACCTCGTCGTCGATGAAGCCATCACCGTGCTGCGCCCCCCAGCTCACCCGCAGCTCCCGGGGCAGCCCGAAGTTGGCGGAGTTGTCTCCCCGGGTGGTGACGTAATAGGGCAGGTAGGGATAGCCGCCGTAGCAGATACCGCCAATGGGGGGCGCCTCAGCGGGCAGGTCGAGGGAGATCTTGAGCTCCACCCACAGCCGGCGGCTGAGATCCTCGTCAACCACCTCCGGGCCGGTGACATAGAGGGAGAAGAAGCGCCCGATGTTGTGGAATGGCAAGTCCGGTGGTAGCTGGAAAGTGGGGATCCCGGAGCCCTGGGCGTAGTTTCCCGAGCTGAGGATCACATTGCTGGGTAGGAGATCCTCGTATCGGGGATCTTGAACGAAGCTGCCGTCGGTGGCACTGGTCCGCTCCTCGATGACGATGTCGCCGGCGGTTAGTAGCGGTGAGTGGGCGGTGACCTCGACCTGAGAGATGGCCAAGGCGTCGTCGAGGGTGCTCCGCAGAGGGTAGAGGTTCGTCTTCAGCACGCGGTGCTTCTCCCGTGGTGACCCGCTCGTCGTGAGGCCCGAAGTGGGCTCTCCGGTGCGGGGTCTTGAACGATCTCGGGTCGACGGGATCCACTGCTGCGACGAGCCCGAACGGATGGTCGGCGCGATCCGAGGATCGCTTTCTTGGAAATCTGCATAAGCTTATGCGATCTCCAGCTCTGGCCCTAGTCGCGTCCTGGAGGCTCCGGGCACGAACCGCCGGACGCTGGCTTGGGCTCGCGACCGCGCAGCCGGTGTACCGAGGGGATTGGTGTCTTGGAGTTGGTGTCTTGGAGTTGGTGTCGTGGAGGAGGGGAAGAGTCTCGGAGATCTTGTGGAGACTCTGGTAACTTGGTACACTGGTACCACTGTGAGCAAGAGTATTTCAAAAGCCTCTCCCCACAACTCCACTGCCTCGCTCCGAGTCGAGCGGGTTCAATCCGGCGTTCGCATCGAGAAGCGGATTCTCAAGGTGCTCAAGGCCTTGGCCGAGTACCTGGATCTCAGCCTCGGCGATCTGCTGGAGGGTATGGCGCTCCACGCCTTCGAAGGGAAGGCTCCCTTCAGTCCCGAAACCCTGGCGAAGATCGAGCAGCTCAAGTCGGTCTACGGTCTCGACCTCGACGCTTCCGCTAGCCATCGAATGGAGGAAGGATCATGATCGGTTCCGAGGACCGCTTCGCTGGTGGAGGCTTGAGCGATGAGGAGCTGTTGGCCGGGTTCGAGCAGGCCTCTTTGCGCCCCGGCGAGTTCCGCCACGCGGACCACATCCGCATCGCCTGGCTTTACCTTCAGCGCTATCCGGCGGCGCAGGCGCTGGAGCGCTTCGTGACCAACCTCCAGCGGTTGGCGCAGGCCCTCGGCGCCGACGGCCTCTACCACGAGACCATCACCTGGTCTTATCTCTTCCTCATTCGTCAGCGGCTCGCGGAGGAGGAGTCCTGGGCCGACTTCGCCCGCCGCAACCCCGACCTCTTCCAATGGCCCAGCCCGCTACTGGCGCGCTACTACTCCGCCGAGCTCCTCGAATCGGAGCGCGCCAAGCGCTGCTATCTGCTCCCCGACCGGCTTTCGGCTTAGGAGCTTTGGCAGGGGTTGATCCAGCGCAAGCCTGGGAAGCGGGCGAAGTCGGTATCGGTGGTGTAGAGCACATAGCCCCGCTGTCGAGCCAGAGTCGCTAGATGGGCGTCGGTAGTCAGATTGCCGGCGGTACCCAGGGCGGTTACCGCTTCCCGCAAACCGGTCAGGTGGCGATCCGATGGATGAGGGATGTGGATGTGGGGAAGCTCCAGCCAACATTCGAGGCGCTCCAGCACTTCATCCGCCGGAAGCGGCCGTTGGAGGATCTTGCGGTGGGTCGAGATGCGCAAGAAGCCCAGGATTACGACCCAGGCGAGGCCGACACCCTCAGTGCCGGCCAGACAGGCATCCCACCAAGCCCTCGCTCGTTCGTGAACCGGTGAGTCCGAATTGTGAGCGTGGATGAGGACGTTGACGTCCGGCAGAATCATTCTTTGGACCGTTGGAGAGACTCGGCGAAGGATTCCGCTTCGAGCTCATCGACCAACTGATTCAGCTTGTCCGGATCGATTCCAGGGCGAAGACCGAAGGAGTGGGGAATGGTCTTGGGCGGATCAGCGGGCGCTGCTTCCGACCCCGGCCCCAATCCCGACCGAATCGCGGTGTTCACCATCTCTTTGAAGGAGATACCGAGCTGACGAGCTCGCAGCTTGAGAATCTGAGCTAGATCATCGTCCAAGGTGAGGGTCGTTCGCATGTAGACATCATTGATGATCGGTATGTTGATGTCAAGGCATCAAGCGCTCAGGCGGCCGACCGGAGCCCGTCGAGGAGGCGGATGGCGCCCTCCTAAGGGCCCTTCCTCCGCGTCGGTCCGTGGTAGCTTCCCACCATGGCACGCTTCGTCGCTTTCTTGCGCGGGATGAACCTCGGTGGCCGGCGGATCACCAACGAGGATCTCTGCGCCGCCTTCACCCGCCTCGGCTTCGAGGGCGCCAGCGCCTTTCTGGCCTCCGGCAATGTGGTTTTTGATGCCGCCGACAAGGCGGAGGCCGTAGCGCAGAGGGTGGAAGGGGGCCTGGCGGAAGAGCTCGGGTATCCCGTACCGACCTTCCTGCGCAGCGCCGAAGAAGTCCTCGCCGTCGCCGCCGTCCAACCCTTCGCAGAGCGCTCCGGCCACGATCAGCGAGGCAAGCTGCAGGTCATCTTTCTTCAGCAAGCGCCGGGTACCTCCGCCGCCGAGGCCGCCCTCGCTCTTGACAGCGAGGAGGACTGGCTGACCATCGAAGGGCGCGAGCTGTTCTGGTTGCCAAGCGGTGGAGTGTCTACGTCGGAGCTCGACTGGAAGGTCCTCGAGAAATCGGTTGGCCCGACCACCACCCGCACCAAGAACACGGTCCAGCGGCTGTCGAAGAAGTTTCTGTCTTGATCTCTGGCTGAGCCGCTCCGGGCCTGCAGAACGATTCTGACCCAAATGTCGAAATCGCCCTCGGTTGTTCGACCAGTGGGTGAGCGTCACTCAAGGCGCCGGAACCGAGGAGTTCGACCATGAAATACATGCTGATGATGCAGGCCCAACACGGCTCCGGATACTGGGAGATCACCCAGTGGGCAGCGGAAGACTTCAACGCTCATCTCGAGTACATGAAGGATCTCTACCGGAAGCTCACCGAATCCGGAGAGCTGGTGGGCGCGGAAGGATTGGCGCCGCCGAAAGAAGCCCGGATGGTGCGAGCCGGCAGAGGCGGTCGGCCGATCGTGACGGACGGCCCCTTCGCCGAGACCAAGGAATTCATCGCCGGCTTTTGGATCGTCTCGGTCGATACGCCGGAGCGAGCGTACGAGATCGCTGCGGAGGCTTCCTCGGCCCCCGGGCCGGGGGGCGAGCCGCTGATCATCCCCATTGAGGTTCGCCAGGTTCCGGATGCGCCCCCTTCGCCCCACTAAGGGGTTCGAGACAACGAAAAAGCTAAGGAGCAAGCCATGCCCAAGGCCAAAATTCGCCAAAAGATCACTCCCAACCTCTGGTTCGACCACCAAGCGGAGGAAGCGGCGCGTTTCTACACCTCGCTCTTCGACAACTCGAGCATCGGCAGAACCACTTACTACGACAGCGCTAGCGCCGCCATGGCGGGGCGCCCCGAGGGCTCGGTGTTGACCGTGGAGTTCGAGCTCGACGGCCAGACCTTC
>JAXHTF010000128.1 GCA_034211275.1 Acidobacteriota bacterium | reverse complement strand
CCGGGCTGCCCCTGGACTTGCTCGAAGCGGAGCAGAGTCTGAGCCAGCAGATCGACGACCAGCGGCTGCGGATTCAGGAGTTGGACTTGGAGCTGCGGGAGCTGCGGGCTCGGCTGGAGGAGGATTCGGTGCTGCTGGCGCCCTACACCGGCCGGGTGGTGGAGCTGATGGTGGGCCTGGGAGACGTGGTTTCGGAGGGCAGCTCGGTGATGACCCTGGAGGCGGTGTCGGAAGAGCTGGTGGCGGTGCTCTTCGTCTCCGCCGCCGACGGCAAACGGGTGCGCGAGGGGATGACCGCCCGCATTACTCCCAGCACGGTGCGGGAGGAAGAATTCGGCTACATGGTGGGGCGGGTGCAGCGGGTGGCGGAGTTCCCCAGCACCGCCCGGGGCATGGTCCGGCTGCTGGCCAACGAGGATCTGGTGAGCCGGCTGATGGAGGAGGGGCCGCCGATCCAGATCGAGGTGACGTTGGAGCGCGATCGGGCAACCCCCACCGGCTATCGCTGGTCGTCCTCCCGGGGGCCGGACCTGGAAATCAGCAGCGGCACCCTGGCCAACGGCAGCGTGGTGGTGCGCCGGGATCGGCCCATCCGGCTGGTGCTGCCCAAGCTGCGCTCGGATTTGGGTCTATGAATGGGATGTCTATGAGCGGGTGTCGATGAAAGGAGAGCTCTCAGCGCGCCTGCGGAGATGGTGGCGGCGCCGACCGTGGGCCGGGCGGGCCGGAACCCCAACGGTGCTGCAGATGGAGGCGGTGGAGTGCGGCGCCGCCGCGTTGGGGATCATCCTCGCCTACCACGGCCGCTGGGTCTCCCTGGAGGAGTTGCGCCTCGCCTGCGGCGTGTCCCGGGACGGCAGCAAGGCGAGCAATATGGTCAAGGCGGCCCGCTCCTACGGCTTGGTGGCCAAGGGCTTTAAGAAAGAACCGGCGGCGCTGCGAGCCCTGCCGATGCCGGTAATTCTGCATTGGAATTTCAACCACTTCCTGGTGCTGGAGGGGATTCAGGACGGCAAGGTCTATCTCAACGATCCCAGCACCGGCCCCCGCACCGTCACCGAGGAGGAGCTGGATCAGAGCTTCACCGGGGTTGTGCTGACCTTCGAGCCGGGGCCGGAGTTCCGCCGTGAGGGCTCGCCGCCGCGGCTCTTGCCGGCGCTGCGCAAGAGGCTTCAGGGCGCCGGGGCGGGATTGGTCTTCGTCTTCCTGGCGGGGCTGGCCTTGGTGATCCCGGGGCTGGCGGCGCCGGTCTACTCCAAGGTCTTCATCGACAGCGTCCTCCTCGACCAGCATCTGGCTTGGCTGCAGCCCCTGCTCCTGCTGCTGGGAGCCACGGCGCTGCTCCTGGGAGGACTGACCTGGTTGCAGCAGGAATATCTCCTACGCCTGGAGACGCGTATGGCGCTGGTGTCCTCGGCTCGCTTCCTGTGGCACGTGCTGCGGCTGCCGGCGGAGTTCTTCAGTCAGCGCTTCGCCGGCGACATCAGCTCCCGGGTGGGGATCAACGACCGGGTGGCTCAGCTGCTTTCCCGGGACCTGGCCACCAACACCCTGGGGCTGCTGACGGTGGTCTTCTACGTCGTCCTGATGGCGCGCTACGACCTGCTGCTCACCGTCGTGGGCGTGGCGGTGGTCTCCTTCAACGGGCTGGCGCTACGGCTGGTCTCCCGGCGCCGGGTGGACGCCAGCCGGCGGCTCTTGCAGGAGCGGGGAAAGCTCCAGGGCACCGCCCTCAACGGTCTGGAGATGATCGAGACCATCAAGGCCACCGCCGGCGAGTCGGACTTCTTCGCCCGCTGGGCCGGCTACCAGAGCAAGGTGGTCAACATCCGCCAGGAGCTGGAACGCTACACCCACGCACTCAACGCCGTGCCGCCACTGCTCATCTCCCTCAACGCCGCGGTGATCCTGGGGGTCGGCGGCCTGCGGGTGATCCAGGGCAATCTGTCCTTGGGTGGTCTGCTGGCCTTCCAGCTCTTGATGGCCGCCTTCGTGGCGCCGGTGAACCAATTGGTCAATCTCGGCGGCCGGCTGCAGACTGCTCAAGGGGACCTGGCGCGGCTCGACGACGTCCTGCGCTACCGCACCCAGCGGGAGCTGGCGCCGACCCGGCCGGAGGACGAGGAGCTGCCCGCCGAGGCGCCGGTGCGGCTCCAGGGGCGGTTGGCGGTGGAGGAGTTGACCTTCGGCTACAGCCGCCTGGCGCCGCCGCTGCTGGAGGACTTCCATCTACACCTGGAGCCGGGGCAGCGGGTGGCGCTGGTGGGAGGGTCCGGCAGCGGCAAATCCACCGTGGCACGGCTGGTCACCGGCCTGATGGAGCCGTGGTCCGGCAGGGTGCTCTTCGACGGGCGGCCGGCGGGGGAGATCCCGCGGCGGGTTCTGCGGCGCTCCCTGGCGGCGGTGGATCAGGATATTTTTCTTTTCGAGGGCACGGTGCGGGACAACCTCACCCTGTGGGACGAGACCGTCCCCCTGCCGGACGTCATCGCCGCCGCCCGGGACGCCTGCATCCACGACGTGGTGGCGGCACGGGCCGGCGGTTACGACAGCCCGGTGCAGGAGGACGGCGCCAACTTCAGCGGCGGCCAACGCCAGCGGCTCGAGATCGCCCGCGCCCTGGTCACCAACCCCTCGCTGCTGGTCCTCGACGAAGCCACCAGCGCCCTCGACACCGCCACCGAGGAAGAGATCGACCGCAACCTGCGCCGCCGAGGCTGCACCTGCCTCATCGTCGCCCACCGCCTGAGCACCATCCGTGACGCCGACGAGATCATCGTGCTCGAAGCAGGCAAGGGCGTGCAGCGGGGGACCCACGATCAGCTCAAGGACGAGGGCGGACCCTACGCTCGTCTGATTCATGATGAGTGATCCCCCGGGCTCTGGCTACGAGGGCTCTCCAACGGGCGAGTCGGGCTCCCTGGGGCTTCGCCTGGGGGAGTTGGTGGAGAGCGGAGACGCCGAAGCTCGGAAACCCCAGCAGCCGGTGCGGCTCGAAGGGCGGGGAGCCTGGAGCGTCGAAGCCGGCACGGTGGAGCTCTTCGCCACCGAGAAGACGGCGGAGGGAAGCGGCTCCCGGCGCCACCTGGGGACTCTCGGCCCGGGTCAGCTTTTCTTTGCCTGCGGCGGCGCAACAGGAACAGGCCAGGGGGTCGGCGAGCCTTCGACCCAGCTGCTGGCGGTACCCGCCCGGGGCAGCCGATGGATCCGAGTTCCGCGGCCAAGCCTCAAGCAGCTGGCCCGGGATGTTCAGACGGTGGAGGAGCTGAGCGCCGCCGTCGAGCATTGGGTCGACCTGCTGGTGCGGGCGGTGGCGCCCCCCAACCCGCCCCAGCGCTACCAGGAGCTGCGGCCCGGCACCGGCGTTGACCTCGATGCAGAGCACCGATACGGACGGCCAACGACGGCCGTGGTGTGGGTGCGCCACGTCACCGGGAACTCCCGCTACCTAGGCCTGGAGGACTTTCTCCTCGAGCCCCGCTCCTACCTGACGCCGGTACCGGAGATGGGCTGGCTGGAGATGCCAGTCTCCGAAGAACTAGCTTCAGACGCGGCGGATTCGCAGCAAGAGAGGGCCGATGTCGCAGAGGAAGCCACCGACGACGCTACCGCCGGTCCAAGAGCCGAGCTCTCCTGCGTCGGAACTCTCTCCCTGCTCCAGAGCGGCGGCCTTTGGGAGAGCCTGGAGGCCTTCCATGGTCTCTATCTGCGACTCTTGAAGCGGGACCGTCACCGCCGCTGGTCAGCGGATCGGGCGCGCCTGGAGCGGCAGGCGGCGCTGGATCTCCAGGCCACTCAACGTGCTGCGGTGCAGCTGGCGAGCACCCTCGACCCTCGAGGTGTGGCGCTGCCGGTGCCGGCGGTGCAGGGAGGAGGGTCGGAGCTGCTCTCCGTCTGCCGAAGGGTCGGCGAGACCCTGGGGCTGAAATTCCCCGCGCCGCCGGAGCTCGGCATCGAAGAGAAGAAAACCGTCACGCTGGATCGTCTCTGTCAGGTGGCGCGGGTGCGCCACCGCCGGGTGATCCTGCGGGAAGGCTGGTGGAATCAGGACAACGGGCCGCTGCTGGGATTCCTTCGCCGGCCCGAGGGCGAGAGCGGCCCCGCCCGTCCCGTGGCGCTGCTTCCTCACCGCGGCGGCTATCAGCTCTGGGATCCCTGGGAGGGAGGGCTGGAGCCGGTGGACGAAGCGGCGGACGAGGCCCTCGAGGGAGCGGGCTATATGTTCTACCCCAAGCTGCCGGAGCGCGCCGTAGGCTGGCGGGATCTGGCGGCGTTGGGGCTGCGGGGCAGCTGGCGGGACCTGTGGATCATCCTCGCCACCGGTGCCGCCGGGGGCCTGCTGGCGGTGCTGCTGCCCATCGTCACTGCCCAGATCGTCGGCAACGCCATCCCCGAGGCGGATCACTCTCGGCTGCTCCAGATGGTGCTGGCGCTAGGGGTGGCGGCGGTGGCGGCGGCGTGCTTCCAGATCACCCGCAGCTTTGCCGTGCTGCACACCAGCGGTCGCCTCGAGGGCTGGCTGCAGAGCGCGGTGTGGGATCGTCTTCTCTCGCTGCCGGTCTCCTTCTTCCGCCGCTACACCGTCGGCGATCTGGCGGTGCGCTCCCTGGGCATCGAGACCATCCGGGCGATGATCACCGGCAACGTGCTGACCTCCGCCCTGAGCGCGGTCTTCTCGGTCTTCAGCTTCGCCATTCTCTTCTACTACAGCTGGCGGCTGGCGCTGGCGGCCACCGGGATGGTGCTCCTGCTGCTCTTGGTGAGCGTCTTCCTCTCGGTGCTCCAGCTGCGCCGCCAGCGAGTGGTGCTGAAGCTCCAGGGACGGCTGGAGAGCGTGGTCTTCAGTCTCATCCGCGGCATCTCCAAACTACGCATCGCCGGCGCTGAGGCGCGGGCCTTCGCCCGCTGGGCGGAGGGCTTCTCCGACCAACGCCGGGAGACCATCCGAGCCCGCCGGCTGGCCATCGCCCAGGCGGTGTTCAGCGCTATCTACGGCCTGGGCTCGACGTTGGTGATCTTCGCCGTGGTGGGGATCTCCATGCAGGCTCAGATGCCGGTGCACGAGCTGCTGGCCTTCAACGCCGCCTTCGGTCAATTCCAGGCGGCGGCCCTGGGGGCTATCTCCACCATTTCCGGGCTGCTGGCGGTGGTGCCCACCTACGAGCGCCTCAAACCGATCCTCGACGCCGCCCCGGAGGTGGACGAGCTCAAGATCCCCGCCGGCGAGCTCCTGGGGGGCGTGGAGCTCAACCAGGTGACCTTCCGCTACCAGCGGGACAGCCCGCCGATTCTGGACGGTGTGTCGCTGCACGCCGATCCGGGGGAGTTCATCGCCCTGGTGGGCCCCTCCGGCGCCGGCAAATCCACCTGCCTGCGCCTGCTCCTGGGCTTTGAGCAGCCGGAGGCGGGCTCCATCTACTTCGACGGCCAGGATCTGGCCTCCTTGGAGATCCAATCGGTGCGCCGGCAGATCGGCGTCGTGCTCCAAGACGCCAAACCCATGACCGGCACCATCCTGAGCAATATCGTCGGCAACGCGCCGCTGGGTCAGGATCGCGCCTGGGAGGCGGCGCGCATGGCCGGCCTGGCGGAGGATATTCGCGCCATGCCCATGGGGATGGAGACCGTGGTGAGCGAGGGCGCCGGCACCTTCTCCGGCGGGCAGAAGCAGCGCCTGATCATCGCCCGGGCGCTGGTCCAGCGGCCCCGCCTGCTCTTCTTCGACGAGGCCACCAGCGCTCTGGACAACCGCACCCAGGAGATCGTCAGCCAAAGCCTGGCCCAGCTCAAGGCCACCCGCATCGTGGTGGCTCACCGCTTGAGCACCATTCGCCACGCCGACCGCATCTATGTTCTCGACCGCGGGCGGGTGGCGGAGCAGGGGAGCTATGACGAGCTGGTGGCGGCCGGCGGCCTCTTCTATCGCCTGGCCCGCCGGCAGATGGTATGAGCTCTCGGGATCCTCTGTCTCACTCAGTCTCGGGCCTGGTCTCGCTCTCGGCCCTGGCCCGGCAATAGATTAGGATGGATATGAGTTTCGAGTCTTCTGATCTGCGCTGATGGTGTGATATCCGATGCAATGCCCCCGATGTAGCTTCGAGAATCCCCCCAAGAGCCGCTTCTGCGGCCAATGCGGCTCCGGCCTCGAAGTCGTTTGTCCGGCCTGTGGCTCCTCCTGCGATCCGACGTTCAGATTCTGCAATCACTGCGGGACCTCCCTCATCGTCAGTGGCTCAGTTCCCGACTCCAGTGCGGAGGAAGGGCAGAAGGAGCCGGCGCCGGCGCCGGCATCGCCCCCACCGGCGCAGCATTCGACTCCAGAAGCTCCGGCGGCTGGAGATGCCAGGGCAAAGACTGCCTCCGGGGAACGGAAGCGCGCCGCGGTGCTCTTCTGCGAGCTGCTCTTCGGTGAGGTCGGAGAGAGCGCCTCGCCGGAGAGCGAGCACGGCGCTCTGCAGAGCTTCCTGCGCATCGCCCGGGCGGAGCTGGAGCCCTACGAAGCCTGGATCCAGCCGATCCCCGGCAAGGGACTCAGCGCCTTCTTCGGTGCCCCGGTGAGCCTGGAGGACTATCCCCAGCGCTGCGTGCTGGCGGCATTGGCCCTCCACGGAGCGATGACCGGAGAATCGTCCCTTCGCGGAGCCCGGGTGCGCATGGGGCTCGACGTGGGGAGCGTGGTGGTGGGGCAGGGGGAGACCACCATCGTTGGAGCCCCGACCCGCCGCGCCGAGCATCTGCAGTCCATCGCCCGCGGAGGGGAAATGTTGATCAGTGCCGAGCTGGCCGAGCTGGTGGACTCCCTGGTGGAGACCGAAGCATTCTCCGACGACGAGCTGGCGGAGGGCCGCTGGCGTTCGCCCTCGGGTTCCCCGCCGCCTTTGCGCCTGCTACGACTGCGATCTGAGGCTCGGCCGCAGAGTGGAGATGATCGGTCGTCGGCCGGGACCTTCGTCGGCCGGCGTCACGAGCTGGAAACCCTCCAACAGCTCGCCCGCCAGGCCGCTGCCGGCCATGGGCAGGTGGTAGGCATTGCGGGATCCGGTGGGGTGGGGAAGTCCCGCCTGCTGCAAGAGTTTGCGGTCGAGATGGCGCAGCACGAGGCGCTGCACCTGCGCAGCGAGTGCTCGGCCTATGGCACCCAGATCCCCTATCTGCCGCTGGTGCCTTTGGTTCGCCAAGGCTTGGGAGCGGCGGAGGCTCCGGCCAGCGAGTCCGAGCTCGCCGGGCTGCTGGAGCGTCGAGGGATCGGAGATCCCGAGACGGTGGATTCCACGGCCCGGTTCCTGGCAGTCCTGCTCAGACTGCCCGGGGCGCGGGCAGCGGTCGGCGGAATGGAGCCCTTCGTCATCCAACAGAAGATCTTCGAGGCTGTGCGCACGCTGCTCCTGGCCTTGAGCCGGCAACGCTTCCTGGTGCTCGAGATCGAGGATCTGCATTGGATCGATGCCACTTCGGAAGAGCTACTCGCCTCGCTGGTAGAGCGCCTGTCGGCGGCGCCGGTGCTGCTGCTGCTGAGCTACCGCCCCGGTTACCGCCCCCGCTGGTCCCACCTTTCTTACAGCACGCAGATCGCCCTGCGGCGGCTAGGGGAGGAAGAGAGCCGGGAGATCGTCGACCGTCTCATCGAGCACGATGCGGAGGCCCGGTCGCCGGAGGTCTCCAAGCTCCTCGCCAAGGCGGACGGCAACCCCCTCTTCCTCATCGAGCTGGCGCGCTCGCTGCGCCAGTCAGCAAAGCAGGGCCAGTCAGCAAAGCAGAGCCAGTCAGCAAAGCTGAGCCAGTCAGCAAAGCAGGGCCAGTCAGCAAAGCAGGACCAGTCCGAGAAGCCAGCCAAGGGCCGGGACGAGCCGCTGCCGGATACCCTCCAGGGCCTACTCATGAGCCGGGTCGACCGCTTGCCGGCGCGACACAAGGATCTGCTGCGCACCGCGTCGGCGCTTGGGGAGCAGATCGATGTCGACCTTCTCCAGCGCCTTTGGCGGCGAGCGGACGACCTGGCACCGCTGCTCGACGAGCTCCAACGGCAGGAATTCCTCGCCCAGGTACCCGGCGGCCAGCGGGACAGCTACGTCTTCCAGCATGCGCTGATGCAGGAAGTGGTCTACGAGAGCCAGCTCGAAGAAGAGCGACGGCGTCTCCACCAACTGGCGGGAGCAACGCTGGAGGAACTCTACGCCGAGCGTCTGGAAACAGTCTATGATCGCCTGGTCTACCACTTCCCCCGCGCCGGCGACCCGGACAAGACGGTGTATTACCTCAGCCGGCTGGCGGCTCAGGCAGTGGAGAGCTACGCTCATCCCGAGGCGGCGGCGGCCCTGCGGGAGGCGGTGGCCCAGGCCGAGAACCTGTCGCAAGATCGGAACCGGCGAGCCCTCGAGCTGGTGCTTCAGCTCTGCGCCTCCCTTTTTCCCCTGGCCCGCTTCGGCGAGACTCTCGAGCTCCTGGAAGCCCACCAGCCGAGGTTGGAGACGGTCGAGAATCGAGGTCTGGAGGCGGGCTTCTACTTCTGGCTCGCCCACACCCACAGCTATCTGGGCCACAGCGAGGCCGCCGTGGAAAATGCTCACGCGGCGATCCGAGCGGCCCAGGAGAGCGGCGATCAAGCCATCGAGGCCAAGGCCTCCTACGTTCTGGGCCGGAATGGCTTCTGGTCCGGAAACTTCGCCTCCGGCGCCGAGCACAGTCAGCGGGCCGTGGTGCTTCTGGAGCGCACCGGCGAAGCGTGGTGGCAAGGCCAGGCCCATTGGGTAGCGGGCTTCAATCGCTTCGCCCTCGGCGAGGTCGAGGCGGCCCTGGACGAGCTCCAGCGAGCCCAGCGCATCGGTGAGGCCTTGGACGACTACCGGGTCGATTCTTCCTGGAGCATCGGCTACATGCGGGCTGCGCTGGGGGACGTGGAAGCAGGCTTGGAAGCTTGCCGACGGGGTCTGGCGAGCTCTCAAGACCCTCTCAACACCGCCGCTGCCCAGGGCTTCCTCGGCTTCGCGCACCTGCGCAAAGGCGACTTCGCCAAGGCGCGGCGTCGGCTCACGGAGGCGGTGGCGCGCATGGAAGAGGCCGGCATGTCGCAGCTCCAGGGCTGGTTCTGCGCCTACCTGGCGGAGGCGCTGCTGGCTGCAGGAGAGCCCGAGGCGGCCGCCGAGATGGCCCAACAAGCCATCGAGACTGCCTCCTCCGTCGGCTTCCCATTCGGCGAAGCCATCGCCCTCCGCTCCCTGGCCACGGTCCGGATGGCCCAGGAACAGCAGGAGGAAGCCAAAGAGCTCCTCCAGCGCGCCCTGGAGATGTACCGTCAGCTGGGTGCACGATTCAAATTAGGCCGAACCCTCCTGGAGCTCGCCCAACTCTTCCACCGGACGGGCCAGAGCCTGAAGGCCGAGCAGGCGGCAGAAGAGGCGCGCACGCTCTTCGCAGAGCTGTCCTTACCCCAATTCTTGGCGAAGGCGGAAGAGTTTCAGCGGGAGCTGGCGGCAAGCCCCGCGCCCTCGGGCCAAGGTGTCACCAGCAGGTAGAGCTTGGCCGCCGCTGGCCTCCGCGGATCCAGCACCAGCTTGACATGGCTGACCGCCCGGGCCAGGTGGGTAAAGGGCTCGTACCCCTCGAGCCGCTCCGACCCCGTCCACCCCAATGCCACCTCCCGCTGCTCGGCGGTGCACAGCCCCCGGGCCTCCAACCGGTCGAAAAGCCGCTCCCACCCCGGCTCCCGACCCGGGATGTGTTCGTAGGACAGCTCCACGCCGATGCGCTCTCCTACGCCTTCGGGGGTCCAGTCGATGGCCAGATGGGTCTTCTCGATCCCATCGAGCAGCTCTTCCTCGGCCTCAACTAGCTGCGCTCCGCCAGGGGTCTCCAGCTGTCTCAGAAGCTCCTGGAGGTCGGAGCCTCTGATGCCGAAGATCTCCAGCCGCAGAGGGTTCGCGGGTCGGGCATGCATGGAGCCGAGGAAGGCGACGTGCCCACCGGCGTTGGCGATCTGATCGAGAACGCCGATCAGGCCTTCAGAAGCCAGGCTGGGGCCGGCGCCCAGGAGCTGGAGAAGCTTCGGTAGTTGCTCGCGGAAGGGGAATTTCTTGCTCAGGCGAGCGTAAACGGAGGGCCGGTAGGAAGGTGAGGTCGGCGAGTCGAAGGCCAGCCAGAGCTCTCGCACCTTCACAGGCGGCGGCTCGGCCAGCGTTGGGGGCAGATCGATGGTGGGTGGGTTGAAGTCGGGGAGCCGAGATGGAAGCAGCCGGCAGGAGAGGTCGACGGCACCGGGAAAGAGCGATCCTCGTCCCGGCCAGAGACGCAGCTCGAAGGCGAGCATGGACTCCAGCGGCAGGAACTCGGTGAGGTCGGCGATCCGAGCCCAGGAGGGGCTGGAAACAAGGGGGGAGGGGAGCCGGACCAGGCGCAGCCAATGGCCAGTGCTCGGGCGCGTAGAGAAAATCGAGGGAGACAAGAATCCTCTTGGACGCTCGGAGTGCCCGGCCGTCATCCGTAGCGGTTGGCCCTTAGAAGGAAACTCTCTCAGCCGCCAGTGGTGCTGCCGTCATCGCCGCCATCACCCCCACCTTCACCGGTCCAGCCACCGGCGACCTGGTCCAGGTCGTCGTCGGTGAGCTCGTCGGTGGAGGGGGGCGAGGATTCTGTGCGGTTCTGAGCTTCGTCTGACATGAGCTTTTCCTCAGTCTGATTTTTTGTGGTCGAGCCATCTTTCAGCATAACGCCTCAAGCCTCATCAAACTCATCTTGCCTTCCTATGCAGCATAAGCCGTAGACAG
This sequence comes from Acidobacteriota bacterium, assembly GCA_034211275.1. NCBI lineage: Bacteria > Pseudomonadati > Acidobacteriota > Acidobacteriota bacterium. The sequence continues at coordinate 8,773 of JAXHTF010000128.1, read as the reverse complement.
CAAAATAGCACATTTGCCAGTGCGGTAGAACTCGCTTAGGCCCTAGTAGATCTCCCGTCAGAGGGATGAGGGGTGGTCAGCCAAATTCTGAGGCCATCAGAGCATGGTCGGCGGCACCAACCTCGGTCTTCTCGGCGTGGTCAGATTCATGCAACAACGGCCTGCAGCACGCGCGGTGCCGCGAGGGAAAGTACCGAGGGTAGTTGGTCGGGATGGGTCAGGCGCAGGAGTTGATAGCCGATGCCGGCGAGGCCGGTCATGAAGCCGGGCGTTTCCACGCCCATGGGCACACCGCACATCCAGCCGTGCTCTTCAGAACTTGCAAGAATCACTGCTGTGATGTGCTCCACCTGCGACTGTAGCTCCGCGTCGTCGAGCACCCGGCCCGCCTCGAAGAGCAGCTCCAGGTTGCCCAAGTCACCGTGGCAAAGGCTGTGGTTTCCACCGAACCCCTGGTGACGAGTCGTTGTCAGGGCGACCGCGAGTTCGGCGCGCGTTTCTGGGGTATCCAGAAAGGGTAGCATCGCCAGCCGGGCCAAGCCGATGCCGGGCGCACCGTGGCACCAGGCGGTCATAAAGCTCTGCTTGTCGACCGCTTCCTGGAAGCTCTTCTTTTCGCGTAGGTCGTACCAGTTGGCGCGGGACTCCGAGAACAGGGTGCGCTCGTAGCGCAAGGCCTCGTGGGCGGCCTCTGCGTAAGGGGCGTGATCACAAGCATCCGCCAGGGCTAGGAGTACCAGGGCATAGCCCGAGCTGCCGTGGGAGAAGCCGCCCAGGGCCAGGCCGCCCTCCTCGCACCAACCCAGGCCCCGCTCCATAGGACGAGCCTGGGTTAGAAGGTGATCGGCGCAGAGGCGAGCGATGTCCAACAAGCGCTCTGATTCCGTGAGCCGGTGCAGTGCCAGTAGGGCCATGATCGCGCCTGCGGCACCACCGATGACATCGTCGGCCGGACAGGAATCCAGATGCTCGGGAAGGGCCTCCGCCAAGGTTTTTGCCTCCGCTGACAGCCCCGCGTCCTGCCATAGTGCCCCCAGATGGGAATAGCAGTAAATCACTCCACCCAGACCGCTAAGGCCCAGCAGGGGAACCTCATCCACCTCCTCGGTAGGGATTCGGTCCCGTAAGCTCTCCAGCCCCCGATGCGCTAGATCCGTGTAACTGACTTCACCGGCAATCTGGCCCAGATAGGCCAGGAAGAGGATTATGCCTGGCAGGCCATTGTAGAAGTCCCAGTCCGCGGGACGCAGGCTCCAATGGCGGTCGCCCACCATGTTGAGGCACATCCAATCCGCCTTGTCGCCATCGACGAAAGCCAGATCTACCAGACGATCCCCTATCCTCTGGGCCGCCGCCGCCAGGGTCTCGTGCGTTGTCGCCGGTGGGTCTGCAACCGGCTCATAAGAACCCCAGCTCAGATGACCCTCACCCATGCCGAGCGCAGTCAATGAGCCCCGAATCAGCCGCCGCTGCCACTCCATGTCCCGGGCATCCATGGCTTCGATCCGCGCACGCACCGCATCCATCGGACAGCACTCGAGAAAGTCAGAGACCGGCACTCCGGGCGCACTGAATAGGTCGCGGCTTCCCGGCCGCGTGGTGAAGAGCGGTACGTCGTTACAGGCCAGATCACGCTTCTCGTGGGCGACCAGGTGCGAGATTGTCTTGTTCTTCAGCGTGCCCAACCAGAGCCGATCCAGGAAGCGCTCGCGGTCCAGCGCGTCGCGCAATAGAATCGGGTGTGTCGCCTCGACCAGCATGCGCGTATAGACATTGGTGGGTCGCAGGATCACACGCACCTCGTCTTCGGCGAAGGCGGCCAGCGGTGAGTTCGGTCCGAGCAACGCCTCGCGTTGGTCGATCAGACATTGGTACATGCGCACGAAACCCGACTCGATCTGATCGCTGTAATCCAGCACGCGGATCGGTTCCTTGCCCAACCGGGGTAGGTTCTCGCGGGCCTTGAGCGGAATACGCTTGCGCACCACCTTCATCTCGTCGGTGCCCTCATTGTCCCAACGCACGATAGGCACCGGGCTCAATTGCTGACGGGTATGGCCCAGACCGCTGCCATCGTAGTCTTCCTGCTTGCTCTGACGAGGCAACATACCGATGCGCAGTACTGAAAAAGCAATAAAATAGCCGATGCCCCGGCGCTTCTCAGCGGGTATGTCCTCCAGCAGGCGCGGCTGGAAAAGAGATTCCAGGTCCACCAGAACGGGGTGCTCGCCCGAGGCAATTAGGTTCTCAGAATGGAAGTCGTTGGCTTCCAGGGCATAGAGCAGGGCCAGGTAGGCGCCCTGGCGCAGATAGAAACGTGTCAGCTGCTCGGTGGTGTCGCAGCCTTTGTGCTCGGCAAACTCGACCCAACCTCGATCCTCGCGATCAAGCACAACAAGTGGGCGAAAATCGGGCAGGTCACTGCGCGCGTTGAGCCAGGTCAGCAGCTTCTGAAAATGGCGCTCCACCGCTAGGGAACGAGGCTTGTAGATCAGTCTGTCGTCCGACTGAAAGCGTAGACTGATCACCGTGCGACCGCCCCGGTGGGTGTCACCCTCGCCCATGGTCAGCTCGGCCAGTGGGCCTGGGGACTGGCCATCGAAGAAGGTTGTCTGGATATCGGCCCAATCACGACTGAGGTGGGTGAGAAACTCCAAGCAGGCCCGCTTCCAGTAATCGACCATACGCAACAGGTTACGAGCTAGCACCGGGTACTCCGCGAATAGGCGTGCTCGCACATCCGTGCGCTCGAGGGAAGCGACAAAACAGGCAAAGCGTTCCTCGCCCGTCTCACCGCTGAGCTCCTGGCGCAAACGAGCCACGTTGATCTCGTGGATCAGCGTGCGCGTCATGGCATTGAGCATCGGCCGGGGCAGAAACAGACTCATGGTCCTAGCGATTGACTTGGGGTTGAAGGGCAGGTCGTCATGAGCGCGGGCCAGTGCGTCGATGCCCGCCTGCAGCTCGTGATAACCCATAGCATAGAGGGGCCGTACCAAGTTGAAAAAGCCGCCCGTCGCCCCAAAGCGGTCGAGGTCGGGATCCGGCGGTTCGGGCAGGCCCGCATCGGGTGCGTAAGCTCCGGCGAAACGCGTCATCCAGGACGGCATCTCACCCGCCCGCGCCGCCAGACTCTCCGCCGACTCGCCCAGCAACGTGCGGAATCCCGCTTCATCCAAGCCATCGTCAGCCAGCCGCGCCGCCAGAATCTCCTTATCTTCGAAAGGTCGCGTGGCGCGCCACTTGTTCAGCCTCGCTTCGCCCCGGGCCTCGTCAATGTCCCGCACCGCGGGAGGACGATCAAGCGGTGTTCGCTCCTCCAGGTTCAGGGCCAGGAAGTAATTCGGGGTGTGAAAGGGTTTGGCGGTCATGGCGCTCTGCCTGGCGGTTTCTTACTTACAGACTTACAGAGAAGCGCCACGCACCCCGGCAAGGCGGGGTGCGTGGCTTGTGTGGTGTCAAGCACAGAGGCTCAGCAACGATGCGCTTGATAACTTACTGGGCCTCAGCAGCAACCGGAAGTACCGCCTTCGCAGGATCCGGTATCCTCAGTATCGCCACAGCAGCCAGAGGTACCATTGTGGTTCGTGCCCGCGATGATGGCGGTGCCACCGGAGGCATTTTCCAGATCGGAATCATCCAGCTCGACATCACCGGCGGGACCGGTAGCTTCCCCTTCTTTCCAGGACTTGATCTGTTCTTCGCTGTCTTTCTGAGCCATCTTCTTCTCCTTATGTCGATACAAGGTTGATTGAGGCTGCCCCCTGGGGGGGGGGGCAGATTTTGCTCGTCTTAGTTAAAAGGACTACGCACCCCGAGAATGCCAAGGTACGCGGTCCATGGGACAGCAAGCATGGCGACTCAGCACCGCCACACTCTGCAGCCTAACTAATGACGGGAGTGTCATCGCAGCAACCGGAGGTACCGCCCTCGCAGGAACCAGTGCCCTCGGTGTTGCCACAGCAGCCCGAGGTGCCGTTGTGATTCGTGCCTTCAAGTACGCCACCGGAGGCGTTCTCCAGATCGGAATCATCCAACTCGATGTCACCGGCGGGACCGGTGGCTTCCCCCTCTTTCCAGGACTTGATCTGTTCTTCTTTGTCTTTACGGGTCATAGCTTCTCCCTTCTCTAGATACAGGGTTGAGGTTTCCGCAACTCCCGTGGAGCGGGGCTCGATCACGGTCTAGGCCGAAGCCGAGCGCGAAGGGAGTTGCGATGGTGAGATCGATGCTCTAGAGAGCACCGTTTGATAGGCCGCAAAACGTGCCGAAGGGTCTTGCGGTCACCGCGCATCGGGAACTCAACGAGCCGGACGACACGAGGATTTTTGGGTAGCACACCGGAAGCGCTCCTTTGGCTGGATCGGTAACAGGAGAATCCGATAATTCAAAGATGCATCGAACTGAGGATAAGAGTATCTTAATTTCATAACATGCAGTTTATAGCATTATCGTTGTTCTGGTGTCAAACGGTTTGCGGGTGCCCCTCCGATAGAAGCTCCTTGTGGGGGCCTTTTCAGGATTCGCTCTGTACTTCGCTAGGATTCAGCGAGGTCAATGTCAATGGACAAGATTTAGCTTCGCGTTGGGCGCGAGGAGGGACAAAGAAGGTGGCAGAAGCTTTGAGGGCAGCTCCTACTGTCAAGACTTCACAGCTTACTTTCCTCCCGCCCCAAACCTGCTACCATTCCAAAGGCCGCGCCTCCGCGGCCTTCCTCATGATTTTCGCCTTGCGGATCACTTGGACGAGGGAGCGGACGGAAGGAAGACTCTACGGCCGGGGTGCCTGACGAGGTGCCGGTGGCCGGTTGACCAGGAAGGATACGAGACCATGCAGATCGAATTGACCGAGGAGCAGCAGCTGCTCAAGGACGAGGTGCGGCGCTTTGCGGAAGAGGTGGTGAAGCCGCGGGCGAAGGAGATTGACGAGAGTGGGGAGTTCCCGAAGGACTTCTTCCATCAGGCCGGGGAGATGGGCCTGACCGGCGTCTACGTGCCCGAGGAATGGGGTGGGTCGGGGATGGACATGGTCTCCTACTGCCTGGTGATCGAGGAGATCAGCCGGGTGTGCGCTTCCAGCGGCGTGATCCTGTCGGTGAACAACTCGCTGGTCTGCGATCCGGTGCTGCGCTTCGGCAACGACGCGCAGAAGGAGCAATTCCTCAAGCCCATGGCCAGCGGCGAGAAGTTGGGCTGCTTCGCCCTCACCGAGCCCGGCGCCGGTTCCGACGCGGCGGCGTTGCGGACGACGGCGAAGAAGGATGGGGATGACTACATCCTCAACGGCAACAAGGTCTTCATCACCAACGGCACCGACGCCGATATCGCACTGGTCTTCGCCACCGTCGACCCGGAGAAAAGGCACAAGGGCATCACTGCCTTCTTGGTGCCGGCGGATACCGAGGGGTATAGCCACGGCGGCCACGAGTTCAAGCTCGGGGTCAACGCCTCCGGCACTACCGAGCTGGCCTTCGAGGACATGCGGGTTCCCGCCGCCTGGCGTTTGGGTGAGGAGGGTGAGGGCTTCAAGGTCGCCATGGGCACCCTCGACGGGGGCCGGGTGGGCATCGCGGCGCAGGCCGTGGGCATCGCTCAAGGGGCCTTCGAGGAGGCGGTGACCTACGCCAAAGAGCGCGAGCAATTCGGCCACTCGCTGAGCGACTTCCAGGCCATTCAGTTCTACCTGGCGGACATGGCCACCGAGCTCGATGCCGCCCGGCTGCTGACCTGGAAGGCTGCCTGGGCCAAGACCAACCAGCGGCGCTACACCCTGGAGGCGGCCCACGCCAAGCTGTACGCGGCGGAGATGGCCCAGCGGGTGACCAACAAGGCGCTGCAGATCCACGGCGGCTACGGCTACACCAAGGATTACAACGTCGAGCGCTACTTCCGCGACGCCCGCATCACCGAGATCTACGAGGGCACCAGCGAGATCCACCGCATGGTGATCTCCGACTGGGTGCTCAACAAGAGCTGAGGAGGGACCATGACCGAGGTCCTGGAAGCAGCGGAGCCGGGGATTGACTTCTCCTTCTCCGAAGATCAGGAGCTGATCCGCGAGCAGGTGCGGCGCTTCGCCGAGGAGCGCATCCAGCCCGGCGAGCGGCAGCGCGACGTCGACCACGAGTTCCCCGAAGAGATCATCACCGAGCTCGGCGAGCTGGGGATGCTGGGGATGATGGTGCCGGAGGAGTACGGCGGTGCCGGGCTCGATCCGCTGACCTACTGCATGGCGGTGGAGGAGCTGGCGCGGGTCTCGCCGTCGGTGTCGGTGACCATGAGCGTCACCAACTCGGTGTGCTGCTGGCCGCTGGCCCAATTCGCCACCGAGGAGGTCAAGAGCACCATCCTCGAGGAGCTAGCCTCCGGCGAGTGCATCGGCGGCTTCGGCCTCACCGAGCCGGGTTCCGGCAGCGACGCCGGCGCCATGCGCACCACCGCTCGCAAGGACGGCGACTCCTGGGTGCTGGACGGCGAGAAGGCGTGGATCACCAACGCCGGATTCGCGCGCTACTTCGTCGTGCTGGCCAAGACCGATCCGGAGGCGGGGAAGCGGGGCATCAGCGCCTTCGTGGTGCCCGCTGACGCCGAGGGTTTCAGCGTCGGTACGCCGGAGGAGAAGCTGGGCCTGCGCTCGTCGCGCACCGCGCCCATCTATCTCACCGGCGTGCGAATCCCCGACCACTACCTGGTGGGGAAGCTGAACAAGGGGATGAACGTCGCCCTGGCGACCCTCGACCATTCCCGGCTGGGCATCGCCGCCCAATCCGTGGGCATCCACCAGAGGGCCCTGGAGCTGGCAGTGGAATACGCCAAGGAGCGGGTGCAATTCGACGTACCCATCGCGAAGCATCAGGCGATTCAGTTTTCCATCGCCAACATCGCCACCGAGCTGGCGGCGGCGCGCACCCTGACCCAGTATGCCGCCAGCCTGCCGGAGGGCAGCTCCCGGGCTGGACGCTTAGCCTCCGAGGCCAAGGTCTACGCCAGCGAGGCCGCCAACCGGGCCACCGCCGCGGCATTGCAGATCCACGGCGGCAACGGTTTCTGTGAAGAGTACGAGATCGCCCGTCTATACCGCGACGTGCGCGTGACCACCATTTACGAGGGCACCAGCGAGATGCAGCGGCTGGTCATCGCCCGTCACCTACTCCGAGACTGATCCGCCGCTCCCTCAGTCGGACTCAGGGTTTTGGAGCGGGGAGGAGTCCATCGTGAGCTCTCGTCCCACAACCGACGAACACCCGAGCTATGGCGGCTCGGGCTATGAACACTGGCGCCGCAAGGTCGAGAAGGCCCTGGGCGGTGCCGACGTTCACCGCGCCCTAGCTACTCGTACCCTCGAGGGACTCACCGTCGAGCCCCTCTACACCGCCGAGAACAGCCACTCCGGAACGCTGCCGGGCCGTCAATCCCTCACCGGTCATTGGCGCACGGTTCAGCAGCTGTTGGGGCCGTCGGCGGAGCAGGTCTCCCAAGCTCTGGAGGCCACTGCCGGCCGGGGCCTGGACGGCGTCTGGCTGCGCTTCGATCAGGCGTTCCGCCAGGGACTGGATCCGGTGGCGGCGGCGAAGGAGCGGTGCTGCGACGAGGTGGGTTGGGACGGTGCGGCGATCCACCGACTCGGGGATCTAGAGCAGGCCCTCGCCGGCGTCGACCTCGCAAACCAGCGGGTGTACCTGGAGCCGGGGGCGGGGACGTTGGCGGCTGCAGCGGCGTTGCGGGCGCTGGCGAAGCGCCGCGGCGTAGCGGAGGAAGAGCTGAGTGGCTGCTTGGGTGCGGATGCGCTGGGGACCTTGGCTGCCGAAGGCCGGCTGCCGGGATCCCTTGGCGAGGCGGCGGGACAGTTGCGGGAGCTGGCGTCTTGGACCAGCTCCACGAGCTCCAGCCCTGAGAACCCCCGCCTGCGAGCGGCGCTGGTCTCGACCCGGCCCTACCACGACGCCGGAGCCTCGGCGGTGGAGGAGCTGGCCTACGCTCTGGCCACCGGCACCGACTATCTGCGCTGGCTGGTGGACGAAGGCTCTTTGGATATCGACCGGGCGGCGGGGCAAATCCTCTTCCAGCTCTCCGTCGGCAGCGATCTCTTTCTCGAGATCGCCAAGTTGCGTGCCGCTCGCCGGCTTTGGACCCGGGTAGTCGAGGCGGCTGGGGGAACCGTCGCCGATGGGGAAAGTGAAACTCTGCGGATAGAGCTCCACGCCCAGACCTCTTGGCGCGAGCTTTCCCTCCTCGATCCCCAGGTCAACCTGGTGCGGGGCACCACCGCCGGCTTCGCCGCCGCTGCCGGAGGAGCCGACAGCCTGACGATCCTGCCCTACGACGCCGCGGCCGGCGGCGCTCCGTCGGCGCGGGCAGAGCGGCTGGCCCTCAACACCCAGTTGATCCTGCGGGAGGAGAGCTACCTGGATCGGGTGGAGGATGCCGCCGGGGGAAGCTGGTATTTGGAGCAGCTCACCGACGATCTCGCGCGGGCGGCCTGGGCGCTCTTCCAGGAGGTAGAAGCGGCCGGCGGGATGGCCGAGTGTCTGCGAGGTGGCCGAGTGGAGGCGCGGCTGGAAGAAGCCGCCGGCCAACGACACAAGGCGGTGGCCACGCGGCGCAAGCCGCTGGTAGGGGCCAGCGAATTCGCTACGGCCGAGGCTCCGGTGGCGGTGCCGGCGGGCTGGTCCGGCGCTCGGGCTCTGGTCGAAGAGCTGCGGAGGGCGCCGCCCCCGTCGAAGCCCCCGTCGTCGAAGGCGCCTTCGAAGACGCCGGCCCAGAGCGACACCAC